>NZ_JBHXFJ010000010.1:142918-145107 GCF_042722465.1 Streptomyces sp. NPDC127098 | reverse complement strand
GTCACCAGAAGGTGGTGGCGCGCGAAGGCCGGTCCGCTGTGGTGCGGCGGCGCCCTCAGGGCGCCCCCGGGCCGTCCGGACGGAGTCCGGGAGACTCCGCCGCACGGGCGCGACCGGTCACCACGGTGTCGTGGCGGATCGGCGGCAGGTCGCGGCACCTCCAGCGAAGCGCTCAGGCGGACACGTCGGGGAAGTTGACGTTCCGTGCGACGGACTCCCAGGCGGTCAACTCCTCGCGGACCGCGTCCAGGTGGGCGAGCAGCCCGTCGTAGGCGTCGTCGCCGAGCGGCAGCCGCAGCGGCGTCTTGTCGCTGTCGAGGGCCGCGACGATGGCGGTGGCCGCCCTGGCGGGGTCGCCGGGCTGGGTGCCGTCGATGCCGGTGATGAACTGACGGGTCTGGCCGACGGTCTCGGCGTAGGCGGGCAGCTCCGCCGACTGGTGCAGGCCGCCGCCGGAGAACTTGGTGCGGAAGGCGCCGGGTTCGACGATCATCACCTTGATGCCGTGCGGCGCGACCTCGGCCGCCAGCGCCTCGGACAGGCCCTCCAGCGCGAACTTGGTGGCGCAGTAGGCGGAGAACCCGGGGTAGGCGACCTGGCCGCCGAAGCTGCTGATCTGCACGATGGCCCCCGACTTCTGCTTGCGCATGCCGGGCAGCACCGCGCGGGTGAGCGCGGCCGGGCCGTGGAAGTGCAGGTCCATCAGGTCGCGCAGCTCGCGGTCCGTGGTCTCCTCGACCGCGCCGACCTGCCCGTGCCCCGCGTTGTTCACCAGCACATCCACGCGTCCGTACCAGAGCAGCACCTCGGCCACCACCGCGGCGATCCGGGCGCCGTCGGTGACGTCCAACTGGACGGCCGTCGCCCGGTCCGGGTGGGCGGCCACCAGGTCGTCGAGCGTCTCGGGCCGGCGCGCCGTGGCGACCACCGTGTCGCCGGCGGCGAGCGCCGCCTCCGCGATCGCGCGGCCGAAGCCGCTGGACGTCCCGGTGATCAGCCAGACGCGGCCGACGGCGGTCCGGGGCGGGGCGGAGTCAGGGGAACTCACGTGGGTCACACCTCCGAGTGGGCTTCTGTGCCTCCCAGTTGTCGCATCCGACGGGCCCGACCGTCCAAACGAGACGATCACTCGACCGATAGAGCGCGTCTATGATCGCAGCATGGAGCTTCGGGAGCTGCGCTACCTCGTCGCGATCGCCGAGGAGGGGAACCTGGGGCGGGCCGCGAGGCGCCTCTACGTGAGCCAGCCGACGCTGTCGTACGCGCTGAAGTCCCTGGAGTCCAAGCTCGGCGTGCGGCTCTTCGACCGGCACCCGGGCGGGGTCAGCGCCACCTGCGCGGGCGCCGACATCGTGGTCGCGGCGCGGCGCGCGATACGCGAGGCCGAGCGGGTCACCGAGGTGGCCGACTCCTACCGGCGGGGCGGCGCCGGCTCGCTGCGCGTCGGCTTCGAGGCGAGCGGCGCCGGCGAGCTGATCGCCCGCGCCCGCGCCGAGTTCGCCCGCCGGCACCCCAGGATCCGGGTGGAGCCGCGGCGGTTCGACTGGGGCGAGGAGGTCGCCGGGCTGCGCGACGGCCGCGCCGACGTGGCCTTCGTCTGGCTGCCCGCCGACCTGACCGGGCTGGTGGCCGAGGTGGTGCACGTCGATCCCAGGGTGGTCGGCTTCCCCGCCGCCCATCCGCTGGCGGACCGGGCGCGGGTGACGCTGGACGACGTCAGGGACGAGCCGCTGACCTGGACCGAACACGCGCCGCGGGCCTGGGTGGAGTGGTGGGCGGTGGTCCCGAGGCCGGACGGGTCGACGCCGCGCTGGGGGCCGACCAACCGCAACGTCGAGGAGATGCTCGAACAGGTGGCCGCCGGCGAGGCCATCTGCTTCGCGCCGGCCGGCATGGCCCAGTACTACGCGCGCCCCGACCTGGCCTGGGTACCGCTGGCCGGCGTCGAGCCCATGCGGGTGGCGCTCGCCTGGCCACGGGACGCGGAGACCGACACGATCCGCGAATTCGGCCGTGTCGTGCGCGAGCTGGCCGACGAGCCACCGCGTTAACTGCACGAAGTCGCTCGGGGAAGCCGCCGCTCTTTCCGGAAGGGCATGCGCCCGGCGGCATACTGAAAACCGTTCCGACGGTGTCGGAATCGCCGTTCTCGGCGGCCCGTTCTCGCGCGGGAGGCACGTCCGTGCCTC
>NZ_JBHXFJ010000010.1:101800-142909 GCF_042722465.1 Streptomyces sp. NPDC127098 | reverse complement strand
TCGTTTTGGGGGGGTTACCCCGCCGCTTTTGCCGGCTGGGCCGGCGCCGGGGTTATTTCTTAAACCGGTGCCGCGGTTGTGTCTTGCGCGGTTGGGGGGGGCCGTTCGGCGGGGGGCTGGCCGGCCGGCCCCCCCCCCGCGTCTTTACCGTGTGCCCGGAATTCCGTGGCCGCCACGGAATTCCGCGAGAAGGGGAAAAGAATCCGATGACTTCAACCAATGACACGGCGGCCCCCGTGGCTCGGCCGGCGGACGCCGCGCCGACCCGCCGCAAGGGCCTGGTACTCCTGGTCACCTGCGCGGTGTTCTTCCTCGACGCGTTGGACAACTCCACCGTGGGTGTCGCCCTGCCCAGCATTCGCGACGACCTCTCGATGGGAACCGCCTCCTTACAGTGGCTGGTGTCCGGCTACACCCTCGCCTACGGCGGTTTCCTGCTGGTCGGCGGTCGCGCCGCCGACATCCTCGGCCGGCGCCGGGTGCTGCTCGTCGGCCTCACGGTCTTCGTCGGGGCCAGCCTGCTGGGCGGCATGATGACCGAGCCGGGGCCGCTGATCGCCTCCCGGTTCATCAAGGGCGTCGCCGCCGCCTTCACCGCACCGGCCGCGTTCTCCATCATCACCACGCGGTTCGCCGAGGGCCGGGAGCGCAACCGCGCCCTGTCGATCTACGGCGCCACCGGCGGCCTCGGCTGGTGCACGGGCCTGGTGGCCTCCGGGCTGCTCACCGACGTCGACTGGCGCCTGGTCTTCTTCGTGCCCGGCGCGGTGGGCCTGCTCGTGCTGGCGCTGGTGCCGCTCGCCGTCGAACCGGACGAGCCCGCGCCGGCCGGCGCCGGGCGCCGCTCCTACGACCCCGGCGGGGCGCTGGTGGTGACCGCCGCCCTGCTGCTGTTCGTGACGGCCGTGGTGCGGGCCCCCGACACCGGCTGGTCGGCGCCGAGCACCCTGCTCGCCCTCGCCCTCGCGCCGCTGCTGGTCTGCGTGTTCGTGGCCATCGAGCGCCGCCACCACGCCCCGATGCTCGCGCTCGACATCTTCTCCTCCCGCACCCGCAGCGCCTCCTACCTCATCGCCCTCACGCACGCCGCGGCCGCGCTCGGCTGGCAGTTCGCCGTCGTGCTGTACCTCCAGGAGGTGCTCGACTACGGCCCCGCCCGCATCGCGATGGCGATCCTCCCGCTCGGTGTGACCGTCTTCCTCGTCGCCCGGTTCGTCACCAGCCGGCTGGTCGACGCCTACGGCATCCGCTTCGTGTGCGCGCTCGGTCTCGTCGTCCAGGCCGTCTCCGTCGGCCTGTTCGCCGTGCTGGGCGAGGAGGACCGCTACCTCACGCTGGTCCTGCCCTGCCTGCTTGCGCACGGCTTCGCCTGCGGCACCGTGCTGTCGGCCGCCAACATCGGCGGGGTCAGCGCGGTGGCCGACGAGCGGCAGGGCGTCGCGGCGGGCCTCAGCTCCTCCTCGTACGCCGTCGGCGCCGGCCTCGGCACGGCGGTGCTCGCCGGCGTGATCGCCGCCACCACCGGCGACGCGGACGCCACGCCGCTGGCCGCCTTCCGGAACGCCTTCCTGGGCGCCTCCGCGCTGGCCGTCGTGGGCCTGGGGATCGCCCTCCTCGGACTGCCGCGGCGCGACCGGACCTCCTGACCACGGGTCCCGGCGCCCCGCCCGGCAGCACGAGGCCCCGTTCTCCCCACCCGGCCGTGGGGAGAACGGGGCCTTCGTACGAGCCGGGATCAGGCGGCGCCCCGCTCGGCCGCGCCGCCGCCGAGGAGACGCTCGAGCGCCCGCTCCGGCAGCCACGCCCAGCCGGGCCGGTGCCGGGTCTCGTACGCCACCTCGTAGACCGCCTTGTCCAGCAGGTAGGCGTGCAACAGCCGCCGGTCGCCGGCGTCCTGCGGCCCCGCCTCGGCCAGGTAGCCGTCGAGGAACGCCTGCTGGTGCAGGCTCGCCCAGCGCGCGGCGCGCACCCAGCGCCGGTCGTCCGCTGCCCGCCCCTCGTGCGCGCCGGTGAGCGGGTGGTGGGCGGCGTAGTCGAAGGAGCGCAGCATGCCGGCCAGGTCCCGCAACGGGGAGTCCGGGCGGTCCCGTTCGGCCGGCTCGGCCAGCGGCTCGCCCTCGAAGTCCACCAGCAGCCAGCCGGTGGCGGTGTGCAGGGTCTGCCCCAGGTGCAGGTCGCCGTGGACCCGCTGGGCCGTCCGCCGTGGCGAGCCGTCCAGGGCGGCGACCGAGCCCAACTCCGCCCGCAGCCGCGGCGCGTACGCCGTCAGCCGGGGCGCCAGCGCGAGCGCCAGGTCGAGACGGCGCGCCAGCCGCTGGGCGAGGCGCTGGTAGTCGACCCGGCGCAGCGCGACCCGCCCCCCGGTGGCCGCGAGGTCGCGGTGCACCACCGCGACCGCCCGGCCCAGGGTGCGGGCCGCCACCCGCAGGTCGGCCTGCGCCTGCCGCCCGGGCGGCGCCGGCTCGCCGAGGAAGCTCCCGGCGGCGGCCAGCGCCAGCGTCCAACCGTCCACGGCCCGCGGCAGGTACGTCTGCACGGTCGCGTAGGTGGTGCCGGTCGCCGCGTCCTCGACGGCGCCGAGCAGCGGCGGTACGTGCGGGCAGCCGGCGGCCGCGAGCCCCCGGTGCACGGTGAGGTCCCGGTTGGGGCCCGGGACCAGCCGGCGGAAGACCTTCAGCAGGTACCGGTCGCCCACCACCACCGAGCTGTTGCTCTGCTCCACGCCCAGCGGTCGCACCGGCAGCCCGCCGGCCGCCGGGGCGGCCGGCCGCGGCACGGCGGTGTTCGGCGCCGGCTGCGGCACGAGGCGCAGCCCGGGGCTCTCGGCCCCGGCCAGCACGCCCGCGACCAGGCCGCCGACCAGCCGGGGGTCGGCCAGGGCGTCGTACACCACGGTGTCGCCCGCCCTGGCGACGACGGCCGCCGGCTCGGGCACCGCGCCCGCCGGGCCGACGCCGAGCAGCAGCTGGTACCGCTCGTCCCCGGCCCCGGCCCGCACCACGGCCAGCACGAGGGCGGCGGGCCCGGCCGGGCCGACGGCGACCTCCCGGGCGTCGAGCACGGCCAGCCCGTCGGCGCTCTCGCCCGCGAACCACCGCTGCCCGGCCAGCCAGCCGGCCAGCGACGCGGTGACCGCGGGCGCGCCCAGGACCTCGACCGGCGCCGTCACGACGACGCCTTCGGCGTCTCGACGGCGAACCAGCGAACGCCAAGGCCCGGCAGTTCGAGGTCGAACGTCCCGTCCGGCACCGTGTGGTCGGGGCCGCCGGTCAGGTCGCGCAGCCGGGCGCCGGCCGCGTCCGGGAAGGACAGCGTGCACGACCTGGCCTCGGCGGCCAGGTTGACGACGCACAGCACCCGGTCGCGCGGGCCCTCCGGCGGCGCGTGGTCCCGGACGAAGGCCAGCACGGCCTCGTCCGAGGCGGCCAGCGGCTGGTACGTGCCCTCGCCGAACGCCGGGTGGGCGCGGCGCAGGTGCAGCATCCGCCGGGTCCAGTGCAGCAGCGAGTCGGCGTCGGCCAGCTGCGCCGCCACGTTCACCCGCTCCGGGGCGTGCTCGGGCGTGCTGACGACCGGCAGGTACAGCTGGTCGGGATCGGCCGTGGAGAAGCCGGCGTTGCGCTCACCCGACCACTGCATGGGGGTGCGGACCGCGTCCCGGTCGGCGAGCCAGATGTCGTCTCCCATGCCGATCTCGTCGCCGTAGTAGAGGATCGGCGAGCCCGGCAGCGAGAGCAACAGCGCGGTGGCCAGCCGGAGTCGGTCCTGGTCGTTGTCGAGCAGCGGCGCCAGCCGGCGACGGATGCCCACGTTGGCACGCATCCGGGGGTGCGGCGCGTACTCGGCGTACATGTAGGCGCGTTCCTCGTCGGTGACCATCTCCAGGCTCAACTCGTCGTGGTTGCGCAGGAAGATGCCCCACTGGCAGTCGTCGGGGATGTGCGGCGTGCTGGCCAGGATCTCGGTGACCGGCGCCGCCTTCTCCTGCCGCAGCGCCATGAAGAGCCGCGGCATCAGCGGGAAGTGGAACGCCATGTGGCACTCGTCGCCGGTCAGCCCGGTCTCCCCGAAGTACGCCACGGCGTCCTGCGGCCACTGGTTGGCCTCGGCGAGCAGCACCCGGCCCGGGTACTCGTCGTCCACCACCTTGCGCACCGACTTCAGGAAGTCGTGCGTCTCGGGCAGGTTCTCGCAGTCGGTGCCCTCCCGCGCGAACAGGTAGGGGACGGCGTCCAGGCGGAACCCGTCGATGCCGAGGTCGAGCCAGAACCGCAGCGCGTCCGTCATGGCGTCGAGCACCCGGGGGTTCTCGTAGTTGAGGTCCGGCTGGTGGGAGAAGAACCGGTGCCAGTAGTACTGGCCGCGCACCGGGTCGTAGGCCCAGTTGGAGCTCTCGGTGTCGACGAAGATGATCCGCGCGTCGGGGTACCCCGAGTCGTCGTCGGCCCACATGTAGAAGTCGCCGTACGGGCCGTCGGGATCGTGCCGGGACTCCTGGAACCACGGGTGCGCGTCCGAGGTGTGGTTCATGACCATGTCGACGATCACCCGGATGCCGCGCTGGTGTGCCGCGTCCAGCAGTTCGACGAAGTCGTCGATGGTGCCGAACTCCGGCAGCACGGCCCGGTAGTCGCTGATGTCGTAGCCGCCGTCGCGCAGCGGCGAGGCGTAGAAGGGCGGCAGCCACAGGCAGTCCACGCCCAGCCAGCGCAGGTGGTCGAGGCGGGCGGTCAGACCCCGCAGGTCGCCCACGCCGTCGCCGTCGCTGTCCGCGAAGGCGCGGACCAGCACCTCGTAGAAGACGGCCCGCTTGTACCAGCCGGGTTCGACGGGCGCCGGCCTGGCGGGCGCGAAGTCGGCCGCCACCGGTTCGGGAACGGCCCGGGCCGTGGTCGGCTCACGCATGGCGGGCCCGCACCAGGACGAGGGCCACCGACTCGCGGGGGTCCAGCTTGACGCGGGTGGCCCGGTTCCACAGCGCGGCCTCCCCGCCGATCTCGTCGCGCAGCAGCAGCGGCTCGTCGGGGGCCTCCCCGAAGGCCGCCGGCACGTCGCGCACCACGCCCTCCTCGACCCCCGACGGGTTGAGGGTGACCACGCACAGCAGTGACTCGCCGGTCGCCGGGTCGGTCTTCAGGTAGGCGAGCAGCGCGTCGTTGTCGACGTCCAGGAAGCGGATGTTCCGCAGCTGCCGCAGCGCCGGGTGGGCCCGGCGCAGCCGGTTCAGCTCGGTGAGCCACGGCGTCAGCGAGTTGCCCGAGGCGTCCGCGGCCTCGTAGTCGCGGGGCCGCAACTCGTACTTCTCCGAGGCCAGGTACTCCTCGCTGCCCTGGTGCAGCGCCCGGTGCTCGAACAGCTCGTAGCCCGAGTACACGCCCCAGGTCGGCGAGAGCGTGGCGGCCAGCGCGGCGCGCAGCGCGAACGCGGGTGGACCGCCGTGCTGGAGGCTGGCGTGCAGGATGTCCGGGGTGTTGACGAACAGGTTGGGCCGCAGGAAGTCGGCGTCCCCGGCCAGTTCGAGCGCGTAGTCCGTCAACTCGCCCTTGGCGGTGCGCCAGGTGAAGTACGTGTAGGACTGGGTGAACCCCGCCTTGGCCAGCCCCTTGAGCAGCGGCGGGCGGGTGAACGCCTCGGCCAGGAACAGCACGTCGGGGTCGGTCCGCTTGATCTCCCAGATGAGCCACTCCCACAGCCAGAGCGGCTTGGTGTGCGGGTTGTCGACGCGGAAGATCCGCACCCCCCGGTCCACCCAGAACCGGGTCACGCGCAGGATCTCGGCGCGCAGCCCCGCCGGGTCGTTGTCGAAGTTCAGCGGGTAGATGTCCTCGTACCGCTTGGGCGGGTTCTCGGCGTAGGCGATGCCGCCGTCCGGCTGGCGGGTGAACCACTCCGGGTGCTCGCGGGTCCACGGGTGGTCGGGCGAGCACTGGAGCGCCAGGTCGAGCGCCACCTCCATGCCGAGATCCCGGGCCGCGGCCACGAACGCCTCGAAGTCGGCCACGGTGCCGAGCGCCGGGTGGACCGCGTCGTGCCCGCCGGCGGGCGAGCCGATCGCCCAGGGCGAGCCCACGTCGTCGGGGGCCGCGGTGAGCGCGTTGTCGGGGCCCTTGCGGTTCGTGTGGCCGATGGGGTGGACGGGCGGCAGGTACACCACGTCGAAGCCCATCGCCGCGATGCGCGGCAGGTGGGCGGCCGCGGTGGCGAAGGTGCCGTGCACGGGCCGGCCGCGGTCGTCGACGCCGCCCGTGGAGCGCGGGAACATCTCGTACCAGGAGCCGAACAGGGCCCGTTCGCGGTCCACCCAGATCCGGTGCGCCGGGCCCTGGGTCAGCAGTTCCCGCTTCGGGTGCGCGGCGGCCAGCGCGTCGATGTCCCCGGCGGTGGCCGGGGCCAGGCGGTCGGCGAGCGGCAGCGTGGCGTCGCGCAACAGCCGCGCCGCGCGCGCCGGGCGCGGGTCGCCGCTGGCCTCGGCCAGCTCCGTCAGCAGCCGGGCACCGGTCTCCAGGTCGTTGGCGAGCAGCGGCAGCGGCACCCGGGCGGCCACCTTGGCGTCGACGGCGCGCCGCCAGGTCGCCCACGGGTCGCTCCAGGCGCGCACCCGGTAGGTCCACATGCCCTCGTGGGTGGGGACGATCCGCGCCGCCCAGCGGTCGAGCCCAGCGTCGACGAGCGTCAGCGGGACCGTGCCGGCCCCGGCGGTGCCGACGAGCGGTTCGAAGACCACCTCGGCCGCGAGTGTCTCGTGGCCCTCGCGCCAGATGGTGGCGCCTATCGGAATATGCTCCCCGACCACCCCCTTCGCGGGATACCGGCCCCCGTCGACAACCGGAGCCAGGTCGGTTATGACCAGGCGTGGAGTCATTATCTGCCCCTTTCTCAAGGCTTCTTGCTCATGGTGCGAAGAGGCGTGTGAATCGACGCGGCAAACTCCGGGGAAATGTTGTACTCCGTCAACTTGGACGAGTGGTCGGAGCGGTTCCGGCAATCCTTGAGACCCGGGTATTCCACGGGATGTACTTCAACCGTGCTCAGTACGGCGGGGCCCCGATTCCGGAGCTCGCCAGGATCTCAGTCCAGTTGAGGAGCAAACGATGTCCAAGCGGATACTCGTCGTCCTGTCCGAATACGGTTACTGGGGCGAGGAACTCGTCGGCCCGGTCGAGGCGTTCGACAGGCAGGGCTACCAGATCACGTTCATGACGCCGACCGGCAAGCGGGCGCACGCGCTGCCGCCGAGCGTCGACCCCGAGTACATCGACCCGCCGCTCGGCCGCTCGGTCACCACCCGCGACATGGCCCGCCGCGCCGCCGAGCTCGACGAGTCCGACCGGCTCGACAACCCGGTCAGCCTCCAGTCCCTCATCCCCGAGCGCCCCTACTACAGCGCGCTCAACCACCTGCGGGAGCTGGAGGAGTACCACAGCCGCCTCGACCGGGCCACCGGCGACCTGGTGTCCGGCTTCGACGCGCTGGTCATCGTCGGCGGCAGCGGCCCCATCGTGGACCTGGCCAACAACGAGCGGCTGCACGAGCTGGTGCTGGCGTTCGTCAGGGCCGACAAGCCGATCCTCGCCGAGTGCTACGGCGTCGCCGTGCTCGCCTTCGCCCGCGACTGGGAGGACCGCGCCAGCATCCTGTGGGGCAAGCACGTCACGGGCCACCCCAAGGAGTACGACTACAAGGACGGCACCGGCTTCCTCGGCGTCGACTTCAACATGGGCCCGCCGCCGTACCCGCTGGAGTACATCCTGCGCGACGCCACAGGCCCCGAGGGGGCCTTCCACGGCAACGTCGGCAAGGAGACCTCGGTCATCGTCGACTACCCCTTCGTGACCGCCCGTTCCACCCCGGACTCCGTCCCCTCCGGCGAACTGCTGGTCGAGGTGCTGGAGAACGGCCTGCGCCGGCACGGCTGGTAACCCCCGAGCCCGCCCGAGAGGAGATCCCGCATGCGTGCCAGGCCAGGAAAGGCCGCCATCTTCGAGCAGTTCGCGGCCGATGGCATCACCTACATGTTCGGCAACCCGGGAACGGTCGAGCAGGGCTTCCTCGACGAGTCGAGGAACTTCCGGCTGACCTACGTCCCGACGCTCCACGAGAGCGCCGCCGTGGGCATCGCCGACGGCTACGCCCGCGCCACCCGGCGGCCCGCCCTGGTCCAGCTGCACAGCGGCGTCGGCCTCGGCAACGGCATCGGCATGCTCTACCAGGCCAAGCGCGGCGGCTCGCCGCTGGTGGTGGTGGCCGGCGAGGCCGGGGTGCGCTACGACGCGATGGACGCCCAGATGGCCGCCGACCTGGTGGCGATGGCCGAACCCGTCGTCAAGTACGCCACCCGCGTCATCGACCCGGCCTCCACCCTGCGGGTGCTGCGCCGCGCCGTGAAGATGGCGATGACCCCGCCGCGCGGCCCGGTGCTCGTGGTGCTGCCGGCCGACGTGCTCGACGAGTTGACCACCGAGCCCGCCGTGCCGACCAGCATCCCCGACACCCGGGTCGCCCCGAGTGCCGAGGCGCTGCGCGAGGCCGGGCGGCTGCTGTCGACCGCCCGGCGGCCGCTGATCCTGATGGGCGACGGCGTCGCCGCCAGTGACGCCCAGCCCGAGCTGACGGCGGTCGCCGAGCGGCTCGGCGCGCCGGTGTGGGGGGTGAACTCGTCGGAGGTCAACTTCGACACCACCCACCCGCTCTACGGTGGCCAGCTCGGCCACATGTTCGGCAAGGACAGCGCTCGGGTGGTCGGCGACGCCGACGGGGTGCTGATCGTCGGCACCTATGTCTTCCCTGAGGTCTTCCCGCACCTGGACAGCCCCTTCAGCGCCGACGCCAGGATCGTCCACATCGACCTGGACGCCTACGAGATCGCGAAGAACTTCCCGGTCGACCTCGGCGTCGTCGCCGACCCCAAGGTCGCGCTCGCCGGACTGGCCGAGACGCTCGGCCCGCGGACCCGCGCGGCCGGCCGCCCGGTCGCGGCCCAGGCCACGACGACGCCGGCGGCCGACGAGTCGCCGATGGAGCGCTTCGCCCGCGTCCTGGCCGAGCGCGGCCCCGCCGACCTCGTCGTCTTCGACGAGGCGCTGACCGCGGGAGGGCCGCTGGCCAGGCACCTGCCGCCGCGCCGTCCTGGCCACTTCTTCCAGACCCGGGGCGGCTCACTCGGCGTCGGCATCCCGGGCGCCATCGGCGCCAAGCTGGCCCGCCCCGAGCTGCCGGTCATCGGCTTCACCGGGGACGGCGGCAGCATGTACACCTTCCAGGCGCTCTGGACGGCGGCCCGGGAGAACATCGGCGCCAAGTTCGTGATCTGCAACAACGGCCGCTACCGGCTGCTCGACCTCAACATCGAGCAGTACTGGCGGGAGCAGGGCATCGCCCCGCACGCCTACCCGGAGGCGTTCGACCTCACCAGGCCGGAGATCGACTTCACCGCCCTCGCCGCGGCGCTCGGCGTCCCCGGCCGGCGGGTGGCCAAGGCCGACGAGGTGGAGGCCGCCATCGAGGCCATGTGGGCCCACGAGGGCCCCTACCTGATCGACCTGGCCGTCGACTGACCGCCGCGGGCCCCGCCCGCACACCTCACCGGGAACCCGTACCGGGAACCCGTACCGGGAACCCGTACCGAGAACCCGTACCGAGAACCCGTACCGAGAAAGGAACCGTCCGTGACCCTGCCCGCCCCCACCCGCATCGTCACCCCCATCACCGAGCCCGCGAGACGACGCCGGCTGACCGCCGCCCGCGCCGAGGCGCTGGTGCGGCGCTGGCACCGGGCGCTCACCGACCGCCGCCCACTGGGCGAGTTGACGGAACACCTGGCCAACGGGCTGCGCCTCGACCTCCCCTCGGGTGTCGTCCGCGGCGTCGAGGGCTTCCGCCGCTGGTACGAGGCCGGCGACCTGCTGCCGCTCGCCGGCCGCGGCGTCGCGCTGACCGGGGTCGACGTGCGGCTCCTGTCGCCGCTGCACGCCGAGGTGACGGCGACCACCATCACGGGCCCCGGCGCCGTCCCGACCCGGCACGAGTGGTGGGTGGTGCGGCAGCCGGAGGGGCCGCGGATCCGCACCATCAGCGTCCGGCAGCCGGCCGCCGCGCCGGCGACCGCCGCGCGCACGGCGCTGCTGAGCGCCTGACCCACCCGGGGCCGGCCCGACCCCCGCCCAGCCGGGGGCCGGGCCGGCCCCGGGGACCGAGACCACGCCCGTCCCACTTCCTGACCAGGGGATACCAACGATGACCACACAGCCGTCACCCACCCGTGGCCGCCTCGCCGGCAAGCGCGTCGGAATCCTGATGGAGAACGACTTCGTGGAGGAGGAGATCTCGTACTACCGGCGGCGCTTCGCCGAGGAGGGCGCCGAGGTCACCCTGCTGACCCGCCTGTGGGGCCGGCCCTCCCTCACCTTCACCGGCGCCGAACAGCGCGCGCCGCTGACCGTGACCGAGGACCTGGAGGCCCTCGACTACACCCAACTCGCCCGCCTCTCCGCCCTGATCGTGCCCTCGGGCCAGGTCTCCGACCGGCTCCGCTACAGCGAGGACGTCGAACGGCTCGCGCCTGCCGTCGAGTTGATGTGCCGCGCCTTCCGGCTGCCGAACCTGGTGAAGGGTTTCTCCTGCCACGGCCTGGCCCTGGTCTCCGCCACCCCCGAGCTGGTCCGCGGGCGCGAGGTCACCTGCCACAACAACCTGGTGGGCGACATCCGCAACATGGGCGCGATGTACACCAACCAGGACGTGGTGGTCGACGGCGACCTGGTGACCAGCCGCACCGTCGACCAGTGCCACCTGCTGGCCCGCTCCGTCATCGACCTGCTCGACCCGGTGCCGGAACCGGCCGTCGCCGGGGCCGTCTCGTGACCGGCGCCGGCCCCGGCCAGGCCCTCCACTCCTCGCACTCCGACACCACGAGCGGCTACGTGGTGCGCCGGGAGGGCGGCCGGGTCATCCTGCGCACCCTCGACGACCGACTGGTGACCGTCCACCTGACGGCCACCACCTCGGGGGAGCGGCTGCGCAACCTCGGCGAGCCCTACGCCGACGTCACGCCCCGGCTCTACGACGAACTGACCCCGGGCACCCTGGTCTTCGCCTACGGCCCGGTCTACCAGGAGGACGAAGGACCTTACCTCCAGGCCGGACACCTGGTGTTCGCCGGCGGCGCGGCCAGCCGGTGGCCCCACGAGCGGGCCGGCTGGTGGACCGACCAACTACGGGAGCTCGCCGCGTTCTACCGGCGCGCGCAGTTCGGCGAGCGGGACGTCGACTTCGGCGACTACCGCACCGACCTGCGCAACAGCGGCCAGAAGGCGACCCGGCAGGTGCAGGAGACGGACACCATCTCCCGCATGGTCTACGGCATGGCCAGCACCTTCCTGCTGACCGGCGACGAACGCGCGCTGACCGTGGCCGAGCGCGGCTCCCGCTACCTCCACGACCATATGCGCTTCGTCGACCAGGACGCCGACGTCGTGTACTGGTACCACGGCATCGACGTCACCGGCGACCGCGAACACAAGCTGTTCGCCTCCGAGTTCGGCGACGACTACCGGGCCATCCCGGCCTACGAGCAGATCTACGCGCTGGTCGGCCTGGTGCAGACGTACCGGGTGACCGGCGACCCCACGATCCTCGCCGACATCGAGGGCACCGTCCGCCTCTTCGAGCGGTTCTTCCACGACCCGAAGCTCGGCGGCTACTACTCGCACATCGACCCGGTCACCCTGAGCCCGCACGACGAGTCGCTCGGCCCCAACCGGTCCCGGAAGAACTGGAACTCGGTGGGCGACCACGCCCCCGCCTACCTCTTCAACCTGTACCTGGCCACGGGCGCCGAGCGGTACCGCAGGATGCTCGAGCACACCTTCGACATGATCGTGACGCACCTGCCCGACCGCTCCCCGGACGGCAGCCCGTTCGTCAGGGAACGGTTCCACGCCGACTGGACCCCCGACCACGCCTGGGGCTGGCAGCAGAACCGCGCGGTCGTCGGCCACAACCTGAAGATCGCCTGGAACCTGATGCGGATGCAGGGCACCCTGCCGAAGCGCGAGTACCGGGCGTTGGCCGAGTCGTTGGGGAAGACGATGCCGTCCGTCGGCCTCGACCGGCGCCGCGGCGGCTGGTACGACCTGGTCGAGCGTATCCCGGAGCGCGGCCGGCACGCCTTCGTCTGGCACGACCGCAAGTCCTGGTGGCAGCAGGAGCAGGCCATCCTGGCCTACCTCATCCTGGCGGGCCACACCGGGGACGACGACTTCCTGCGCCACGCCAGGGAGTCGGCCGCCTTCTACAACGCGTTCTTCCTCGACCACGACGAGGGCGGCGTGTTCTTCACGGTGCTGGCCCAGGGCATCCCGTACCTGATGGGCAACGAGCGGCTCAAGGGCAGCCACGCCATGAGCATGTACCACAAGGCCGAACTCTGTTACCTCGCCGAGGTCTACACCCGGCTGCTGGTCCACCGCGAACCGCTCGACCTCCACTTCAGGCCGGGTCCCGACGCGCGCTACCCGGACCGGCTGCTGCGTGTCTCGCCCGACGTCTTCCCGCCCGGCGCGGTCGTCCTGGACAGCGTCACCGTCGACGGACGGCCCTACGCCGACTTCGACCCGACCGAACTCACCGTCCGGCTGCCGGACTCCGCCTCGCCGCTGGCGGTGCGGGCCACCGTCCGGCCGGCGGACCGTCGCGACCGATAGGAGATCCCGATGTCGTTCACCGCCTCGCTCGGCTCGGCCGGCAGCTCCACCGTCCTGCACCTCGCGGGCCGGCTCACCGACGCCGACGTGCGCACCCTGCGGACGCTCGTCGACCAGGCCGTGGGCGGCGCGCCCCGGCGGCTGCTGGTCGACGCCAACGACCTGGAGGCGCTCGTCCCGGCGGGCGTGCGCTGCCTGGCGTTCGCCCAGCAACACCTCGCCCCCGGCACCGAGATGGTGATCGCCGGCGCGTCCGAGGACCTGCGCCAGGCCCTGGCCCACGCCGGCCTCACCGACTCCATGACCGTCGTGACGGCCACGGCGGCGGCCTGAGCGCTCCGCGCCGTCATGGCCGTTCGCGCGGTTCCCCGCGCCCCTTCAGGGGCGTTGCCGAATCGCGGCGGACTGCGACCGACCTGCTCAGGCCCGGCCACGGGCCGGGCGCCTGGCCAGCCAGGCGCCCGGCCCGTGCGCCGTCGTGACGCGGCGGGCGCCGACGAAGCCGAACCGGCCGAGCCGCTCGGCCTCCCGCTCCGACGCGGCGATGGCCAGCACGGCCGCGGCGTCCCGGTCGGCGGCCGCGAGGCCCGGCGCGAGCAGCCCTGTGGTCCGCCGCTCGTCCCAGTCGGGACCGAGCACCCCGGCGGTGGTGAGCGTCCAGTGCCGCTCCTCGGGCCGCACGGCCGCCAACGTCGCCCTGGCACGCTCGCCGGCGGCGACCAGGTCGATCGGGTCCCGCAGTTCCCTGGTCAGCACCTCCGTCAGGCGCCGGCTCACCGGCTCCGCGTCCGGCGGCAGCCAGATCGCCGCCGCCGCGACCCGGGTGTCGCCGAGGCCGCCCTCGGCCACCCACAACTGCCCCTCCTCCAGCAGGTGGTGGGCCAGCAGCAGCCGTAGCGCGCGCCGCGCCTGGTCGTCGTCCCCCGGCGGGGGGCCCGGCACGAGCAGCCGCACCACCGCGGGCACGTCCACCAGCCGCCCTGGCCGCACGCCCGCCGTCGCGGCGCTGACCGCCATCGGCATGGTCATCGCCGTCAGACCCGGCTCGTACGCCGGTCGCCGGCGTCCACGTCGGACCCGGTGGCCACGCCGCCCGCGCCGTCCGCCGGCCGCCGGTCGAGCTTCGCGCCCTCGACGTCGACGTCGGGGATCACCCGCTCCAGCGGCTTCGGCAGCCACCAGGCGGCCTTCCCCAGCAGCGCGAGCACCGCCGGCACGACGGCCATCCGCACCACGAAGGCGTCGAACAGCACCGCCACGGCCAGGCCGAAGCCGATCATCTTCACCATCGACTCCGACGAGCCGATGAAGCCCGCGAAGACGCTGATCATGATCACCGCGGCGGCCGCGACCACCCGGGCCCCGTGCCGGAAGCCAGTCACCACGGCCTCGTTGGGCGTCTCGCCGTGCACGTACGCCTCGCGCATCCGGGTCACCAGGAAGACCTCGTAGTCCATGGCGAGTCCGAACACCACGCCCACCATGAAGATCGGCATCAGGCTCATGATCGGGCCGGTCTCCTCGACGCCGAACAGGCCGCCGAGCCAGCCCCACTGGAAGACCGCGACCACCGCGCCGAGCGCCGCGACCACCGACAGCAGGAAGCCGAGCGCCGCCTTCAACGGCACCAGCACCGACCGGAACACGGCCACCAGCAGCACCACCGCGAGGCCGACCACCAGCGCCAGGTACGGCAGCAGCGCGTCGTCCAGCTTCTGCGACACGTCGATGGCCATCGCGGTCTGGCCGGTGACCAGCACCTCGTCGCCGTTGGCCGCGCGGATCGCGTTGACCAGCTCCTCGGTCTCGGCGCTGTTCGGCTTGGACTCCGGGATCACGTTGATCATGGCGGTGTCGCCCGCCTCGTTGAACGTGGCCGGGGTGACGAGCGCGACGTCGTCGAGCCCGCCGACCGTGTCCACCACGCGCTGTGCCTCGGCCTGCGGGTCGGCGCTGCCCCGGGCGTCCACGGTGACGACCAGCGGGCCGTTGAAGCCGGGTCCGAAGCCCTCGGACATCAGGTCGTAGGCCCGGCGCTGGGTGGTGCTCGTCGGCTGCGAGCCGTCGTCCGGCAGGCCGAGCTCCAGGCTGGTGGCCGGCAGCGCGACCGCGCCGAGGCCCAGGACGCCGACCAGCAGCACGGTGACCGGCCGGCGCAGCACGAACCTGGCCCAGCGGGTCCCCAGGTTGTCCTTCCGCTCGGCCGGGTCCGGCTCGGCGCCGCGCGCCTTCCTGGCCAGCACCCGGTCGCCGGCGAAGCCGAGCAGCGCCGGGATCAGGGTGAGCGCGACGAGCACGGCCAGGGCGACGGCGCCGGCGGCGGCCAGGCCCATGGAGGTGAGGATCGGGATGTTGACGACGGCGAGGCCGGCCAGGGCGATGACCACCGTCAGACCGGCGAACACCACCGCGGAGCCCGCCGTGCCGACCGCCCGCCCCACGGCCGTCAACCGGTCCCGGCCCTCGGCGAGTTCGGCGCGGTAGCGGGAGACGATGAACAGCGCGTAGTCGATGCCGACCGCGAGCCCGATCATCATGGCCAGGATCGGGGTCGTGCTGTTCAGCTCCAGGGGCCCGCTCAGCGCGGTGATGAGGGCGACGCTGATGCCGACGCCGACGAGCGCGGTCAGCAGCGGCAGTCCGGCGGCCACCAGCGAGCCGAAGGTGATCACCAGCACCACGGCGGCGACCGCGACGCCGATGACCTCGGTGGCGCCGGTGTGCGGTATCTGGGTCAGCGCGTCGCCGCCGATCTCGACCGTGAGACCCGCGTCGCGGCCGAGCTCAGCCGCGCTCTCCAGGGCGTCGCGGTCGGCGTCGGCCAGCTCGGTCGACTTCACGTCGTAGCCGACCTGGGCGTACGCGATGGAGCCGTCCTCGCTGACGGCCTGGGCCTGGAAGGGGTCGACGACGTTGGTCACGTGGTCGGAGCCGGCGGCCAGCTCGCCGACCACCCGCTCCACGGCCGCCCGGTCGGTGGCGTCGGTGATGTCGCCGTCCTGGGCCTGGAAGACCACGCGGGCCGTGGCGCCGTCGGCGCTGGCCCCCGGGAAGCGCTCGTCGAGCAGGTCGAACGCCCGCTGCGCCTCGGTGCCGGGGATGGTGATGGAGGTGGACGCCGACGACGAGGCGGTGGCCGCGCCGACGCCGGCGACGGCCAGCAGCGCGACCCAGATCAGGGCGATCAACCGCCGCCGCTGGAAGGAGAACTGGCCGAGTCGTTGGAGAAAGGTAGCCATGAGCTGCGTTTCCCTGGGGGTGTCGTTGTTGCTTTAAAGGCTGATAAATGGGCTGGGGAAGGGCGTGGGGGACCGCCCCGGCGGCCGACGGCCGCCCGGTCTCGCCCCGTGCTTTCGGTGGTGGTTAGGCTCTGAGCCCGAGTGCGGGCAGGATCACGGTCCTTGCGTACTCCACGAGGAAGTCGGTGTCCGGCTGCTTGTCCTCGAACAGCGGGCGGCCGATGAGCGCCCCGAGCACCATGTAGAGCAGGTGCTCGGCGTCCGGCCCGTTCGGCGGCAGTTCGCCGCGCTCCCGGGCCTCGTCCAAGAGCTTTCTGGTGGCGGTCAGCTCCGGCAGGAGCAGCATCTCGCGGAAGGCCGTCTGGAGTTCGGGGTTCTGGTGCATGGCCGGCCCGAGCGCCCGCATCAGCGCCGCCTCCTCGCTGAGGCGGCGGCCGGCTACCCGCATCTGCTCGACCAGCGTCTCGGCCAGGGTGTCGGCCCTGACCTCCGTCACGCTGGGTGGCTTGAGCTGCTTGAGCATGCTCACCACCAGCTCGGCCTTGGTGTTCCACCGGCGGTAGAGGGTGGCCTTGCTGGCGCGGGCGACGGTGGCGACCTCGTCCATGGTGAGCACGTCGTAGCCGTGCTCACGCAGCAGCCCCTCCACCACCTGGTAGATCTCCCGCTCCCTGGCCTCCGACAGCCGACTCCGCCGGCCGGTGGGTGCCGCCTCGCTGGTCTCCGTGGGCATCGCTACTCCTGTACGAAACTGTTCCGTACTCATAGTAGGTCGCGGCTTAGCGAAACGAAAACGTACCGCTTGTGGTACCCGTCACATCTTCCGCTGGCGCATGATGGAGGCATGCCCGAGGGAGACACCGTCTGGCAGGCCGCGCACCGGCTCGACGCGGCACTCGCCGGCCACCAGCTGACCCGCACCGACCTGCGCGTCCCCCGACTGGCCACCGTCGACCTCACCGGCCGCGCCGTCCTCGACGTCACCCCGCGCGGCAAGCACCTGCTCACCCGCGTCGAGGGCGGCCTGACCCTCCACTCCCACCTCCGGATGGACGGCGCCTGGCACGTCCACGCCCCCGGCGAGCGCTGGCGCGGCGGCCCCGCCCACCAGATCCGCGCCATCCTCGGCACCGCCGACCACACCGCCGTCGGCTACCGCCTGCCAGTCCTCGACCTCGTCCGCACCGCCGAGGAACCGCGCCTCGTCGGCCACCTCGGGCCCGACCTCCTCGGCCCCGACTGGGACCCGGCCGAGGCCCGCCGCCGCCTCCTCGCCGACCCCACCCGCCCCCTCGGCGCCGCCCTGCTCGACCAGCGCAACCTCGCCGGCATCGGCAACGTCTACCTGGCCGAGCTCTGCCACCTCGCCCGGGCCACCCCCTGGCTCCCCGTCGGCGAGCTGCCCGACCTCGACGCCCTGCTCGCCACGGCTCACCGCCTCCTCACCGCCAACCGCGCCACCCCGAACCGCACCACCACCCGGCGCGGCCGCCCCCGCCTCCACGTCTACGCCCGCGCCGGCCAACCGTGCCTCACCTGCGGCACCCCGGTCCGCGTCACCTCCGACACCTACGGACACCCGGGCCGCGAGCGCCCCACCTACTGGTGCCCCACCTGCCAACCCGGCCCGGGCCCGCGGGAGTCCACGACCCGTTGAGCCCCCGCGGGGCCTTGCCGAGGCCGGCCCTGACCGCTGACACGGACCGCTGCGTCATGGTGAACCGGCTGAGCCAGCGGCCCGCCGTGTCACGTAGTTCCGGGTGCGCGCCGGCCTTGAGGCCGGCGGCTCAGTTTCCCGCGTCGTCGCCACCTTCACTACGGACGGGCGGCGGGGCCGCCGGCGGGGGAGACGCGGTGATGGAGAGACCGGAGAAGTCCCGCCCCTGGACGATCGGTCCGTACAGGGTGCCGCCGCTGATCTCGTTGCGGACTTCTCCGTCCCCGGTCCGTACTCGCAGTGCCTCCTGCCGCCAGGTTTCAAGACGTGTACAGAAGTCCGGGTCGAGAGTGGCCCGCACGGCGAGTGTCGTGCTGAGCGACTGAGCACGTTCGGGATCGGACGGCGACTGTGCCAGCCTGGTCACCTCCGTATCCCCGGAACTCACCGGGGGCGGCTCGTCCGTCCCACCGCTCCCGTCGCGCCGGAACGGCCGTCGTACCAGGGCGATCAGCCCTTCCCATGCCTGCCTGCCGGCCTCCCCTCCGGCACCTGCGGCCAGTGCGGCGAGTAAGGCCGTCGAGATCGGTTCCATCCCTAACTCCCTGATCCAGGACCGTCAGTGGCTGCGCGTCCTCGACAGCATTCCCTTACCGGAGTTGCCGCAAGGTTTTCGCAACGCTTGTGTCCGGTAGCCCGGGCAGCCCCCCACCAAGCGGCCGTCACCGTCTCGCGGCTAGGACGTGCGCGTACGGCCGCCATGCCCGGGCCACGGTGACCCGGAGATCCCATGGGGGGAGATCATGTTGCACACAATAGGCTTACCAGGGCCGGCTCGTGTCAACGACGAGCAGTGGTTGACCATTCGTGACTGCAAGCGAGTACTCGTCGTCGCATCGACGCTCACGTATGCTCAGCGGCTGCTTGACGTCTTTCGGCTGCTGGAGTCGGACTGGCGGATCCAGGTGGTCTTCACCGTCGCGCCGCATCCCTTCGGCGAGGGTGTCGCGCGCTTCCTGCAGGACCTGGGCTGCCCCGTGCTGCCGTGGGAGGAGGCCGTCAGGTCCGAGTTCGATCTCTCGTTGGCATCGGGTTGGGAGGACATAGAGCGGGTTCCCAAGCCCCTGGTGCTGCTCTCACACGGTGCGGGACACATCAAGCTGGCACGTGTCTGGACGCGCACGGCGGCGGCGGAGCGGCCACCTGGCATGTTCAGTCGGGACAACATCGCCCGTGACGGCAGGGTGGTGCCGTCCGTCATCGGTCTCGCGCACCACGGTGAGCGGGAGACACTGGCCCGCAGCTGCCCCGAGGCGCTGCCGATGACGACCGTGGTGGGGGACCCGGCCTACGACCGGCTCCTGGCCTCGCTGCCGCACCGGGAGGCATACCGGGCCGCCTTGGGGGTGGAGGACGGGCAGCAGTTGCTGGTGGTCACCAGTACCTGGGGGCGCTCAGCATCCTTCGGGCGACTCGACAACCTGCTGCACCGCTTGGTCGGTGAGCTGCCCAGACCACAGTTTCGGACGGCCGTCCTCACCCACCCGAACGTCTGGGCCGGCCATGGTTGGTGGCAGGTGAGGGCCTGGCTCGCCAGGTATCGCCGCCGCGGCGTGGCGCTCGTGCCGCCAGAGGCAGACTGGAGACCGCTGCTGGCGGCGGCGGACTGGATCATCGGGGATCACGGCTCCGTGACCTCCTACGCCACGCTCACCTCGGCGCCGATCGTGCTGGCCCGCTACCCCCACAGCAGAGTGCACCGCGCGTCGCCCGCCGCCGCACTCGCGACGACCGCGCCGGCGCTGACGTCGGTCTCCCCACTGGGGGACCAGCTCCGTTACGCGAGGGCCGAGTATCGCCGCGAGGAGTTCGAGGCCGTTGCCATGCGGATCACCTCCAAGCCCGGGGAGTTCAATGCGAACATGCGTCGCCTCATGTACCGGCTGATGGGCATCGGCGAGCCGGCGTTCCGACCGTTGACCGAGCCGGTGCCATTGCCGCCGTCGCTCGACTGCTGGACCGGTGACGCGCCGGGGGTGGCAGAGTGACGGCGCCGCGCGCGACCACACACCACATGGCCGCCGTGGACGAGCACCTGCGGGCCAAGTTCGATCAGCGGGCCGTGCCGTCGCGTTGGAGCGAGTGCGCGGACGCGTTGTATGTGCCGGGCACCCGGTCGGTCGCCGACGCGCTGGCAGTGGTGGACCACGTGCTGAAGCGCTGTCCCGGATGCCTCGTGGTGGTCGCTCGGGTGAGCGACCGGTGCTGCCTGGCGGGCGCACGGGACGGCACCCGGATCAGGATGACCCGGGCCGCCACGTCGATGCCGTCCGTCGGCGCGCGCGAGTGCGCCGCCGTCGCCTCGCTCCTGCACGGCCAACTCGTGCTCAGGGCACCGTGGCGGAGACTGGGCGCCATCGAGCTGCGGCAGGGGAGCCGCCCGCCGCTGCGCCTGCGCGTGGTGGTACTTGTCTGAGAGCCCGGTCGACTCGCCTGGAAAGGAACACACAGGCCGTCGTGGCCGCCGACGCGGTCCCACGGCGGCTCGTGCCTTGCCAGCTGGACGGCACACTATCCGGATCCGGACTCTCCCAGACGCCGATTGAGCCGTCGATGATCAACGGGGCTGACCGACGAGAAGATGGACAGCGCGCGATGGTGGTGCTCGCGCGCTGTCCGTGTGTCACCCGCTAGCTGCGCCAGATCACCCAGCATCTCCAGGGTCCTCGCGCTCCACAGGTCGCTGCCCAGTTCCTCGAACTGCGCCAGAGCCTGGTGCAGTTCGTTGGCTCCGGCGTCGTGCGCGCCAGTATGTGCAAGGGCCAGCCCGAGCAGGGCCCTGGCCCGCGCCCCGTCATACGTGTCCTGCTCCGCTTGGAGCCCGTCATGGGCCCCGGCGAGATGCTCGACCGCCTGGTCATGGTGTCCCTGCTCCAACGCGAGTTCTCCCAGCCGGAGCAGCGAGAGAGCAGCGCCTCGCCGGTAGCCGATGCTCTGCCGCAGGGCGAGTGCGTGGCGGAAGCAGTCTTCGGCTTCCCCGAGCCGGCCGGCGCCGCGGTGGGAGCTGCCGAGGCCGTTCCATGCCTGTGCTTCGTCACGGGGGTTGGCGTCGGCACGAGCGAGTTCGAGAGCCTCCTCGAACCAGCCGGCGGCCTCGTCGTACCGGCCGGCACTGCGCAGGCCGATGCCGCCGGAGGTGAGCATGCGCGCCTCCCCCGCGCGGCTGCCGGCGCGTCGCGCGGCGGCGAGGCCGGCTGCGTGGCACTTGATCCATTCGTCGTACAACCGCAGCCGCTGGAACATCGGCCACATGGCGTCCACGAGCTGCCAGGTGGTGGCGTCCCAGCCGGCGTCGGCCGCGGTGTGGACGGCGGTCAGCAGCGTTTCGCGGTGAGCAGAGACCCAGGCCGATGCGCCGTGCGCGTCATGGAAGGGCGCAGGCTCGTCGGGTGGGAACTCGTATGTTCGGTCCAAGGTTCGGTGGCTGGGGGCGAGCAACTCCTCGGCCGTTGTCGCGACGGCCAGACACCAGTCCACCAGTCGACGGTGGGTTTCAGACCGATCCGCCGCCGTGCCCTCGGCGTGGTCACGTTCAGCAGCGTGTGAGCGCACGAGGTCGTGGAAGCGGAAACGGTCGGCGCCGACCTCCTCCAGCAGATTGGCCTCGACCAGGTCGCCGAGCAGCCTGTCCGCCTCGGCTCCGTCCACCGCGCACACGGCGGCGACGAGTCCGGCGTCGAAGACGTCCACCGACAACGAGCCCAGGCGCCGGTACAGGGAGGCGACGTCGGGTGCGAGCGTGACGTACGACTCGTCGAGCACGTTTTCCATCGTTCTCGTGTCCTCCACACGCAGGGTGTCCCAAGAGCCGCTGCCCGCAGTCAGTGTGGCGACCACGGTGGCCACGCGCTGCCTCGGTCGGGCGGACAGCCGCGCTGACACCAGACAGATGGCGAGAGGAAGCCGGGCGCACAGGGTGACGAGATCGGCGACCGCCGCATGCTCCCGTTTCGCCCGTTCATGGCCGAGGCCACGGGACAGCAACTCCACGGCCGACCGCTGATCAAGCTGGCCGAGTTGGTGGAACTCGGCGCCATCGACAACCAGGCCGCTGAGCCGTTGACGACTCGTGACCACCACGAGACCACCAGCGTCGCTCGGTAGCATCGCCCTCACCTGGGCCGCGGACAATGCATTGTCCAACATCACACAGAACCTGAGGCCCACGGTCATCGAGCGCCACATCGCCGCCCGTTCGGCAAGGCTTGCGGGCAACTCCCGCAGTCCCACCGACCGCAGGAGGCGCCCGAGCACCTCGCGCACATCCGGCTTTTCTCCTTCCCCGAAGCCGCGCAGATCGACGTAGAGCTGGCCGTCGGGAAACTCCCCGGCGTGGTCACGCAACCATCGGGAGACCAACGTCGTCTTGCCGACTCCGGCAGGACCCGTCACCACGATTATCTGGGGTGCTGTCGTTTCCCGCCCCTCGCGAAGGGCGTCCAGAGCGCGAAGATCTTGCTCGCGGCCGATGAAATGCGCAGGTACGGGCAGAAGTTGTCGCGGTACCACGCGGCGGGCCTCGGGCCCCGACGACTGGTGGAGGTGCAGGCCTCCCGAAATATCGCGCGCCTGCACAATCGGGCCCGTGAGCAGTGGATTTCCGTCGATCACGTTCCTGTGCGCAGCTGGATCCGGCTCCATGACACATCCCCCCGGCGCGACTCGCGTTTGTCATGGATCACAAGTCTGACCGAAGTTCTGCTTTTCGAACAAGACCGCAATGTCGCTCAGCTCCTACTGGCGCCTTGACCAGCCCTATGCAACCCTCTTCCTTGACAAGAGCACGTGGGAGCAATACCGGCCTGGAGGGGGAGCTGGTGGAGTTCCGCATCCTTGGCGTCATCGAGTTGTCGAATGGCCAGCACTCCCGTGTTCTGGGGCCCACCAAGGAGGGCACGCTGTTGGCCTCCCTGGCCGTGGCTGTCGGGCGGCCTGTGCCCGTCGACGTGCTGACGAACCGGCTCTGGGACGATCGCCCGCCCGAACGAGCCATGGACAATCTGCGCACCTACGTCTCCCGACTTCGCCGGATCATGGCGGCCGTCGCCGGGCAGCAGGTCGGGAGCACGGTGAAGAGGGCAGGCGCGGGAGCCTACGTCCTCGACGCAGATCCGCAGTCCGTCGACCTCCACCGGCACGCCACCCTCGCGGCCCAGGCGCGCTCGCTCGCCGACAGTGGCGAGGACGGGCAAGCCCTGAACCTGGTCGATCAGGCTGATCAGTTGTGGCTGGGCGAGCCGCTCACGGGGGTCGCCGGCCAATGGGCCGAGGACGTTCGGCTGTCCTTCGCACGCCGGCGTCTCGCTCTCTCCCTCATTCGTGCCGGGGCCGCCCTGCGGCGTGGTCACTTCCCCGACATCGTCGGTGACCTGGAAGCGCTCGCCGTCGAGCACCCGAACGACGAGGCCCTTGCCGAACACCTCATGCTGGCCCTCTACGGGTGCGGACGCCCAATCGAGGCGCTGGACATATACCGCAGGATCAGAGAACACCTCTACGAGTTCGGCTCCGATCCGGGTCCCCGATTACGTCGCCTCCAGCAGGCCATCCTGCGGCAGGCCCCGATCGACGGGCTCCTGCCCGGCGGTGCTATGACCGACGATCGGCGCTTCGCTATGCCGGTCCCCAACAATCTGCCGCGCCGCACACAACTGGTCGGCCGCGAAGCACAGATGGAACGCATCAGGTCGGCCGTGGTGCAGGCTCAGAGTACGGCGGGCCGCGTAATCGGGTTGGAAGCGATCGACGGAATGGGTGGGGTTGGCAAGACCGTCCTGGCCACGGAGGCCGCCCACGAACTCCGGGACCTCTTTCCTGACGGGCAGTTCGTCGTGGAGCTGCGCACCCATTCCGGGGATCAGAAGCCGGTGACGTCTGCCTTGGCACTCGACATGCTGCTGCGCAGTTTCGGCGTTCCGCCCGAGAAGATTCCCCGGGATCTGGACGGGGCCGCGGCCCTGTGGCGCTCGGTCCTCGCTCAACGCCGTGCTCTGGTGATTCTCGATGATGTGGCCGACCCGGCCCAGATTCTTCCTCTGCTGCCCGGTGAATCCTCCTCCCTGGTGATCGCGACGAGTCGCCGACGGCTGAGCCGCCTTCCAGGGCTCCGTCGAGTGCCGCTCGACGTGCTCTCGGAGGAGCACGCGGTGGCGCTCTTCAGGAGTCGGGTCGAGGGCACGGAGCGCACGGCGGTCACCTCTGACGTGGCAACGATCGTGCGGCTCTGCGGCTATCTTCCGCTCGCCATAGAGATCGTCGCGAGCCGGCTGAATTCTCATCCCCTATGGACTGCCGCAGACCTTGCCCGAAGGCTCTCAGATGGGGGAAGACTGGTCGAGATTCGAGACGGCAACCACGACATCACGCAATTGTTCGCATTCTCCTACCGGGAACTGACAGCGCGCCAGCAGTTCGCGTTCCGCCAGCTCGGTGCCTACTCCGGGACGGAGTTCGGACCACATGCCGCAGCGGCGCTCCTCGGCCTGCCCCTCAACGAGGCCGAACACCTCATCGAGGACCTACTCGACCAGAACCTCATCCAGGAGCCCAGACGGCATCGATACCGCATGCACGATCTGGTTCGGGAGTACGCTCGCACCCTGGCCGCCGCTCCGGAGCATGCAGGCGAGAACGCCAAGGCCACAGACCGCCTCCTGGACTTCTATCTTCACGTGGTTGACCAGGCCGACCGCCTCCTCTTCCCCCACCGCCCGCGCATCGAGGTGGGAGTCGTCTACCGACCGACCGATCCACCTTACTGGCCCGACCGTGCCGCTGCGCAGGACTGGTTGCTCGAGGAACGATCGGAACTGCTTGCGATGGTCGAAGCCGCCTGGGTTCTCGGCCGTTGCGACCGTGCAGCACTCCTCACACACGCAGTGGGCGGCGCCTTGGACGCGTGGCGTGACACCTCCGCCGCTGAGCGGCTTCACCACGCAGGGGTCTCCCACTGGCGATCCACAGGTCACCTGGACGCTGAGGCTCGTAGCCTCATCGACCTGAGTCAGGCGCATTACCGTGCCGCGCACTACCAGCAGGCCATCACGGCCGCCGAGCAAGCTCTCGCCCTGGCCCGCCGTCTCGGTGACGACGGGGTCATCGCCGAGGCACTGCACCAGCTGGCCCTTCCCCACCGGAACCAGGGGCAGCCCAGGAAGGCACTGGCTCTGCAACACGAGGCGCTTGATATCCGCTCGCGTGAAGGTGACCTACTCCAGCAAGCACGGTCTCACAACAACCTCGCCATCACACTTCTCCATCTGGGAGAATACGAGGCGGCCGGCGCATCGTTCCATGCTGCCCTTGCAGAATTCCAGGGCAGCGGGGATGAGAGCGGTGCAGCGCATGTCCGCAACAATCTTGGGGATCTCTACAGAGACACCGGGGATCAACGTCGGGCGCGAGAATCCTACGAAAGCGCCCTGGCGTTCGCGACTGTTCACGGCACTCCCGTGGACAGTGCGACCATGCAGATGAATGTTGCTGACTCCCGGAGGATTTTCGGCGAGTTGGAGGAGGCTCTCCTCCTCTATCGGCAGGTACTTCCCGTATTCCGTAGCATCGGTGAAAAGCGCTGGGAGTCGACGGCTCTGACCGGCATCGGCGCGACACTGCGGGATATGGGTCAGTACGATGGGGCTCTCGCGCACCATAACAGGGCTCTGGAGCTTGCCCGGGAAATAGGCTCTGCAACGGAGGAGGCCCAGGCGCTCATCGAGCTCGGACTCACCGAGCAGCGGCTCGGCCATCTTGCGGTGGCGACTATCCATGTGCAGTCGGGTCTCCTCATCGCACGACGGATCGGCGCAGCGCGAGAGACGGAGAATGCTCAACGGATTCTGGAACTGATCGGCGTGATAGGTTCTCCAGCGGGCGGATCGCCGGACGAGGGAAATTGACCAGAAAGGCGATGATCGCGACGTGCGGGACGTAATGCCTGAAATGGGAGATATTCTCGATGGGTTTGCGTACCTGCCTCTGTGCGATAGGATGATCATGGCGCCCAAGCGGCCGTAGCGGCCCATTAGGGCGTGAAACTCTCGCACATGGAAAAGGAACAACCGTTGGTGGGATTCAAGGCTCGGTGCGCCATCGCGACATCCGTGTTCTTCGCCGCTTTCTTCAGTTTCTCTGGTGTCGCCAGTGCGGCGGCATCGGGGGCTGAGTCGGCGTTTCATGTCTCGCACATGGCGCCCAAAGTTGCCACCTGGGCGTGCATAGACAGCTAATTTCCGCACCCTGGTGACGACTCACCGGCTCATCTGGTGAGTCGTCACGCATCCCGCAGGGCGACGTCGTCCATAGCCGGGTCCAAACCATCCGCAATCCCCTGCACCATGACCGACACCGCGGTCATGGTGCACGTCTGCGAGAATCCCACCGTCCTCGCCGCCGCCGACCCCACCACTCCTTACCGATGTCCCCGTCGAGGAGGAGACCGTCCTCGACCTCCTCCTCGACGACCTCGGCCGAGGCGCCCGGCCCGGCCACCCGCCGATCACCCGCCTCCGCCGGCGGCTGATCCGCGTCCCCGTGCCGGCCAGCGGGGGCGAGGGGCTCCGCCCCACCCGGCACTGTTCCGTTCCGCCGTCTCATCCCGAGCTCCGGCCGGGCGCGGCATAAGCACGTGGCATGGGAAATTAACCCAAAATGGCCAACCTGGGGACCGGGCATTGTAGCGCGTGAAGGCCCCTTCGTAAGCTGAATCGCGGTACACGCGTATGCGGGCGTGTGCCTCGGACACGTGCACGGAGGCAGTCATGGCGCGTCCCTGGGAGGCCGACCCGTCCGCGTTATTCGCGCGGCGGCTCGGCAGGTCGGCCAAGGAACTCGGCAACACCGACGGCAAGACCGGCTGCCCGGACATCTGGCAGCTGGACAACGGCGACATCGCCGTGATCGGGCGCGACCTCACCGCCGACTACCGCTCCCGCCTCCCCGAGGGCGTGGGGTTGGCGCCGGACGAACGCCTCGTCATCCTCCCCGGCAACATGCTGAGCGCGGCGAAAGCGGACATCCCCGATGATTGACCTCCATCCCCCTCGCCTCGACCGAGCCCAGGGGGTGCGGCTCGACCAGCCCGCCTACTCTGCGGACTTCTGGCAGCGCTACACCCGACTCGACCGGCGCGACTCCTGGAAGCTGGAGCGCGGCCAGCACTTCGTCGAACAGGACAGCCCCAGCAGAGCGGCCCTGGGCCGAGGCGACTGGGCCGAGGCGCTGCGCCTCCTCGAAGGCCGGCGGGCCGGCCTCCGCGAGGAAGCGGAGCAGGACCGGCGGCTCGGCACCGTCTTCCACCGGGTGCGGGTGGTCGAGAAGCCGTTCACGCCGTACATCCAGTGGGAGTTGCACTCCCTCCTGCTGAACGCCGAGGACGGCGGCGAGGACATCAGGATCGTCGAGGCGGGCGAGCTCCACGCCCTGGAAGTCGACCGTCCGCTGCCCGAGTTGGTCGTGCTCGGCGGGGAGACGCTCTACGAGGTCGTCTACACCGACGACGGCGTGCTCGACGGCTGCGTCCGCTTCACCGACCCCCAACTCGTCGACGACTGGCAGGACCTCACCCGCGCCCTCTTCGAACGCGGCGAGGACCTGTCCTCCTACTTCGCGCGAGAAGTGGCCCCGCTTCCCCCGCCCCGGCTGACCACCGACGAGGAGTAACGATCGACGAGCGCGACGCCGCCGGCCACCCCAGACCCCGCCAACTGCCGGGCGACATCCGAGGCTTCGTCAACCGGACCGAGGAACTGGAACGGCTCGACGCCGTTCTGCCCGGCACCGAGGGCGCCCCCCTCGTCGTATCGCTCTGCGTCATCGCGGGCACGGCGGGCGCCGGCAAGACGTCGCTGGCCCTGCGCTGGGCGCACCAGGTGCAACACCGCTTTCCCGACGGCCAGTTGTACATCAACCTACGTGGCTACGACCCGGACGACCCGGTCACCGTCCACGAGGCCCTGCACCGCTTCCTCACCGCCCTCGGCGTCCCGGCCGAAGCCATCCCCTCCCAGCCGGACGCGGCGGCCGCGCTCTACCGCTCCCTCCTCGCCGACCGGCGCATGCTGATCGTGCTGGACAACGCCGCCACCGCCGCCCAGGTCCGCCCCCTGCTCCCCGGCAGCGCCGGCTGCCTGACCGTCGTCACCAGCCGCAGCCGCCTGTCCGGTCTTGCCATAAAGGACGGTGCGCACCGCCTCACCCTCGGCACCCTCCCGGAGCCCGAGGCCGTCGCCCTGCTCCGCGCCGTCACCGCCGGATACCGGCCCGAGGACGACGCCACCAAACTGGCCGACCTCGCCAGGCTCTGCGCCCGCCTCCCGCTGGCCCTGCGCATCGCCGCCGAGCGAGCCGTCACCCACCCCCACCTGAGCCTGGACGACCTGATCGCCGAGCTGCGCGACGAGTCCGCCCTCTGGGACGCCCTCAGCGTGGTCGACGAGGACGAGGCGGCGGCCGTGCGCACGGTCTTCGCCTGGTCCTACCGCGCCCTGCGGCCCGAGGCCGCGCGGCTCTTCCGCCTGCTCGGCCTCCACCCGGGACCCGAGTTCAGCCTGCACGCCGCGGCCGCACTCGCCGGCGCCCCGGCCAGCCGCGCGCGGCAACTCCTCGACATCCTGGTCGGCGCCCACCTGCTCGACCAACCGGCCCCCGACCGGTACGAGTTCCACGACCTGCTCCGCGCCTACGCCGCCGACCAGGCCCGCCGCGAGGAGCCGGCGGCCGAGCGCACGGCCGCGCTGCGCCGGGTCCTCGACTGGTACCTGCACACCGCCGACGCCGCCCAGAGCCGGCTCGACCCCGCCGAGAACCACCAACCCCTCGACCGGCCCGCCGAGTCGGTCACCCCCCTCGCCTTCCCCGACTACGACACCGCCGCCCTCTGGGCGGAGCGCGAGCACGGCAACCTCGTGGCCTGCGTAAAGGCCGCCGCGAGCGCCGGGCTCGACCGCCACGCCTGGCTCCTGCCCGCCGTCCTGTGGAACGCCAAGGCGCCCTCGTCACCCACCGCCGACCTGCTCACGGCCTGCCGCGTCGGCCTCGCGGCCGCCAGGCGCGAGGGTGAGCGGGCCGGCGAGGCGACCCTGCTCGAGGACCTGGGCATGTGCCACGCCCGGTTCAACCAACTCGCCGAAAGCGAGCACTGCCACCGCTCCGCCCTCGCCATCCGGCGTGCCCTCGGCGACCGGTCGGGCGAGGGCAACTCCCTCAACCTCCTCGGCCTCGTGCAGCTGAGCCGCCGCCATCTGTCGGCCGCCCGCGACCACTTCCGGCAGGCGGCCGCCATCTTCCGGAGCATCGGGGCCGGCGCCTACGAAGCCATCGCGCTGGCCAACCTCGCCCTGACGCACTACCGGGCAGGCCGGCTCGCCGAGGCCGAGGAGGCAGGACACCCGGCCCTGGCCTTCGAGCGCGCCGCCGGCAACCGGCTCAACGAGGGCAACATCCTGTGGACCCGCAGCGACATCCACCGCGAGAGCGGCCGGACCGAGGAGGCGCTGCGCCTGGCCCAGGAGGCCGTCGACATCGCCCTCACCCTGCGGAACCAGTTCGCGGAGGCCGCCTGGCTCCTCGCCCTCGGCGACGCCCAACTGGCCCTCGGCCAGCAGGGCGACGCCCTGGCCTCCTACCAGCGCTCGGCCTCCCTCAACCGCCGGCTGCGCAACCGCAGCCGCGAGGCCCTGGCCTGGCTCGGCGCCGGCCGGACCTACCAGGCACTCGGCCGACACGACGAGGCCGCCGACTTCCACCGCCAAGCCGCCGCTACCTTCGGTGAGTTGGCCGACCCCTGGCACCAGGCCCTGGCCCTCGAAGCCCTCGCCGAAGCCCTCGACACCGAACACCCCGACCAGGCCGCCGCGCACCGGGCCGAGGCGCTACGCCTCACCACCGCCTACGACGACCCCCGCGCCACCGGGTTCCGCGAGCGCGTCGAGCGACGGCTGCCCGGGCGGTAGCCGAGCGAGTCCGATATCTTACGTTCCGCCACACAGGCGTTGGGTACGGACGGGGGACAGGCTCGTGGGCTGGCACGAAGAGTGGGCGGAGGCCCAGGCACTCGCGCGCGCCGAGATCGCCGCGCAGCGGACGTCAGGCGAGGGCCCGGCCGCCGCACCGGATCTGAGCGTTCCCGTCGACCAACTGCTCGCCTCCGCCGTCGCCTCCGAGAGCGCGCACGAGGACCTGCGGCCCGTCCTGGACCGCGCCATCGCCGACATCGCCGCCGCCACCGAATCCCTACGGCAGTGGACACTCGGGGAGCAGCTGGGTCAGAGCGGAGCCGGCTGGGGAGCAGCCCTCAGCGACATGGCCGACCGCCTGCCCGAACACGCCACCGGACTGCGCGCCATCACCTCCGCGATGGTCGGCCTCGACCAGGAGCTTCGCGCCACCTTCCGCGGCTGGGGCACCGTCTGATGCCGGCGATGTACCGCGAACTGCTGACGCAGGACTTCTACCCGCTCGGCACAGCGGTCTCCGCCTGGCGCCGGCTGGCCGAAGCCTGCCAGGAGGCGCACGACGGCTCACTCGCCCGCGTCTCCCGGCCGCTGATCGACGCGGGATGGGCCGGCCAGTCGGCCGACACGGGCCTGCACGCCATGGCCGTCACCCAGTCGATCCTCACCACCGCCGGCCGGAACGCCCTGCTGCTCGCCGCCGTCCTGGACGAGGCACGCGCCAGGATGCGGGCGGCGCAACAACGCCTCAGGAACGTCGTCGCCGACGCTGAAGACGCCGGCCACCGCGTCAGCGAGGACGGCACCGTCCTCGCCCGCCCACACGACCCGAGCCCCGAGGATCTGGCAGAGCCCGACCGACGCCTCCGCGAGTCCATCGAGGTGGCCGGCTACCAGGCGCGGATCGAAGAAGCCGTCCAGGAAGCCCGGGACGCCAGCAGCCAGGCGGGGCGCGCGCTACGCGAACTCGACCCGTTCACCCTCGACAAGCAGTACGGCGCCCAGACCGCCGACCAGGCGGCGGCACGGCTCGCCGAGACCCACGGCATCGGAATCCCGGCCGACGACATCCCGACCGACCGGCCCCCGGCGGAGGCGGCACGTTGGTGGTCCGGCCTCACCGACCTCGAACGCGACCTACTGCTGGCCTCCTACCCCACGCAACTCGGCGCCCTCGACGGCCTCCCCGCCGAAACCCGCGACCAGGCCAACCGCGCCGCGCTGGACGCCCAGCTCAACGACTACCGGGCGAGGGAGGACGAGCTCGGCTATCACGACCGTTTCATCTACGACGGCTTGGCCCGACTCCAGGAGACACTGGACAGCCGCGCGAACGCGCCGGCCGAGCAACGGCTCTACCTGCTCGGCTTCGGCACCCAGGACGACGGCCGCGCCATCGTGGCCCAGGGCAACCCCGACACGGCCGCGCACACGGCGGTGCTGGTGCCGGGGACGACGACGGATATGGGAAGCATGGCGGGGCAGATCAATCGGATCGGTGTGATGCAGGACGAGGCGCTGAACCAACAACGTGGTGACGTCTCCGTGATTTCCTGGCTCGGTTACGACGCCCCGGAAATCTCCGACAGCGTGCTGACCCGGGAACGTGCCAACGAAGCAGCGCCGAATCTCCGTGACTTCACCGCTGGCCTCAGGGCCGCCCACGACGGCTCGGATAACCATCTCACCGTGGTGGGGCACAGCTACGGCTCCACCGTCGTCGGCGCCGCCGATGCTGGAGGTGACGGTCTGGGAGCCGACGACGTCATCGTCCTGGGCAGCCCCGGCATGACCGTGTCGCACGTCGAGGAACTGCACATCCCCCCGGACAGACTCTGGGTCGGCGCCGCTTCTGACGACCGTGTCGCTCACAACCTTTCCGGCCTCACCCTCGGCCGCTCCCCCCAGCACTTCTGGTTCGGCGACGTGCGGGAGATGCCCGTCGACACCTCCGGGCACAGCGCCTACTGGACCCAGGACAGCGCCTCGTTGGAGAACATGGGGCGCATCATCACCGGAGAAGCACCCAGGGACGGAGCGACTGGACAGTGAAGACCGCTACGGCGAGGCATGGCGTCAGACGACACGCCACAGCTCTGGCCGCCTTGACGATGTTGCTCTTGGGGGGATGCATGTCTGCCAGCGGCTCCAGCGACGATGGAATCAACGATCCGCTGCCCCGGATGTCTCGGGAAGAGGCTGAGGAGTGGACCGCGCACTGGGCGGAGTCGATGGCGAGAAGCGGGGAGGCCGAGCTCGATCTCGAAACAGTGCGCTCCAACTTTCTGGACTGCGTGGGTGACAACGACGAGGTGGCGGACGACGGCCGGTTCACGCACAGCTATTCCGTCCAGGCCAGGATCGAGCCGGAGCGCGATGCAGAAGCCATTCGGGCCATTCGGGACGCACTGGAGCAGAACGGGCTCCGGATTCAGGGCTACCGCTCCGATCCTTCGGTGAGCCCGGCCAACCTGGTCGATGCCTGGCATCCAGAAGATCACCAGTCGGTGACCGCGGAGGACCATGAGGAGGGACGCCTGCTGTTCATCATCCGGACTCCCTGCCTGCTACCCCCCGGCGTCGAACAACAACAGTTCGGCTAACTCCGCCACCGAAGCCTTCCATGCCCCTCAGGACGCGCTATCGGCAGGTCCGTGATGCCCAGGTCCCTCCGCATGGTCTGCCGTGCCTCGTACAGGCCCTCCGACCCCTGTCTCAGCAGCGACGCCGCGTCGTCGAGTTGTTCCGGCGTGGCCTCCGGGGTGAGCAGGCGGTCGAGGCGGAGGAGCAGGAAGTAGGTGTCGCCGCCCGCCTTGAGGACGGCGTCGGAGGCGACCATCTGGGCGTCCGCGTAAGCCAGGCGCAGGGTGTCACGGGCCGTCGTGAGGTCCGGCGTCTCGGGGGAGGGGCGGGTCCCCTCGGTCAGCCAGCGGTGGTGGCGGCTGAGCGCCAGGTGGAACTGGCGCAGCGCCTGGTTGAGCGTGGCGTAGGAGGAGCGCCGTAGTTCGCGCAGTTCGCGGCGTTCGAGGGCCTGGCGTTCAGCCTCCCGTTCGCCGGCCTGGCGGTCGAGTTCGAGCGCCTTGGAGCGGAGCGCGCCCCGGTGGGCGAGCAGGCCGGACAGCAGGGTGCCCAGGACTCCGACGACGGCGACGACGAGCGAACTGACCGTGGGATCCATGGCGTCGACCATAGCCACGGCGGCAGGCGCCCCCCGGGCGGTACCGTCGGTGGGTGAGCTTCGACCCCGCCGATCCGGCGTTTCTCGACGACCCCTACCCGGCCTTCGCCGAGCTTCGGCGGCGCGGGCCCGTGCACTGGCACGACGGGCTCGGGTTGCCGGTGGCCGTGTCGCACGAGGCCTGCGCCGCCGTGCTGCGCAGCAGGGACGCCGGGCGGATCTGGCGGGACAAGGAGCCGGCGGCCGCGTTTCCGGCGTTCAACCTGTTGCACCGCAACTCGCTGCTCGAGAGCGAGCCGCCGCGGCACACCCGGCTGCGTCGGCTGGTGTCGGCGGCGTTCAACCGGGGGCACACCGCGCGGCTTCAGCCGCGGGTCCTGGCGGTGGCCGGCCGGATGGTGGACGGGCTGGCCGCGGCCATCGCGGCCGACGGTTCGGCGGACCTGTTGACGCACCTAGCCGGGCCGCTGCCGGTCGAGGTGATCGCCGAACTGCTTGGCGTGCCGGCCGAGGACCGGCCGCGGCTCCAGCCGTGGTCCAACGCGATCGTCAAGATGTACGAGTACGGCCTGCCCCCGGAGGGCGCGGCCGCCGCCGAGGCCGCGGCGGCCGAGTTCGTGGCGTATCTGCGGGAGTTGGCCGCGTCCCGGGCCAGGGAACCGGGAGACGACCTGATCAGCGACCTGGTCGCGGTGCGGGACGGCGGTGACCGGCTCTCCGACGACGAACTCGTCGGCACCGCCGTGCTGTTGCTGATGGCCGGCCACGAGGCCACCGTCAACGTCATCGGCAACGGCGTGCTGGCGCTGCTGCGCCACCGCGACCAGTGGGACCGCCTGGTCGCCTCACCGGCGGAGCTGCTGCCCACCACCGTCGAGGAGCTGATTCGCTACGACCCGCCGTTGCAGCTGTTCGAGCGGACGTCCGTGGTGTCCACGACCGTGGCCGGGTACGAGCTCGAACCGGGGCAGAAGATCGCCGCGCTGCTCGGCGCCGCCGCCCGCGACCCCGACGTCTTCGCCGACCCCGACCGGCTCGACATCGGGCGCTCGCCCAACCCGCACCTCGGCTTCGGCGCCGGCATCCACTACTGCGTCGGCGCGCCGCTGGCCAGGGCCGAGATCTCGGCGGCGCTGGAGGCCTTGGTCACCAGGCTGCCGGGACTTCGGCTCGCCGAAGAGCCGGTCCGCCGCCCGGAGTTCGTGATCCGGGGGCTGCACACGTTGTACGTGACGACGGAACGGACATAGCGCTGGTCGTACCACCTGATCCGGTTGCCCGGCTCGCCCCCGTCCTCGCCGGGCTCGAACTGGTCGCCGCCGGCGGCACGTTCGCCCCCGACGGCACCGCGCCCGGCGGCCGGGCCCGGCGCTTCCTCGGCCGGAGCCCGGCGCACTGGATGGCGACCGGTGGTTAGCCGAGTGCCGCCAGCGCCAGCACCGACGCCGGTACGGCGGTCAGCGCCAGCACCGTGCCGGTCGCCACGAACGTCCGTACCGGCACCCGCACGCCGCCCGCGTGGCAGCGCTCGAACCACAGCAGGGTGGCCAGCGACGCCCACGGGGTGATCACCGGGCCGACGTTGGTGCCGGTCAGCAGCGCCAGCAGCTGGTCCTCGTTGCCGACCGGCACCGCCGACTCGCCGGCGAGGTAGACGGGCAGGTTGTTCAACACGTTGGAGAGGCCGGCGCCGACGCCCGCCGCGCGCAGCATGCCGAGCAGCCCGTCGTCGGTGCCCACCGCCGAGGCGAGCAGCTCGTGCAGGCCGTGCGCGTCGACCGTCTCCACGACGAGGAACATGCCGGGCACGAGGAACAACAGCCGCCAGGGGACGAGGGAGAGGCGGAGTGTCGAGGGCCGGCGCGCCGCGAACGCGGCCACCGCGACGGCCGCCGCCGCGCCGGAGGCGATCCACAGCGGCGCGTCGGCCAGCAGGATGGCGAGGAGGAAGCCGGCGCAGGCGAGACCGCAGATCCGGAACAGCACCCGGTCGGCCGGCCGGTGCGCGGCGGGCGCCTCGTACGCCTCGGCGCCGCGCCGGCCGCGGCGCCAGAAGAACGCCCACAGGCAGGCGGCCGTCACCGCGATCGCCGCCGCCTGCGGGGCCCACATCCGGCCGGCGAGTTCGAGCGGGGAGAGCGCGACGCGGTCGGCGGCCAGCAGGTTCGTCAGGTTGGAGACCGGCAGCAGCAGGCTCGCGGTGTTGGCCAGCCACACCGTCGTCATGGCGAGCGGCACCGCCGCGATCCCGACGCGCGCGGCGAGCGCCAGCATGACGGGCGTCAACAGCACGGCCGTGGTGTCGAGGTTGAGCGCGATCGTGGTGAGGGACGCGAACGCGACGCAGAGCAGGAAGAGTCGGCGGTAGCTGCCGCCGCCGGCCCGCGCCACGCGTGCCGCGACGACATCGAACACCTCGGCCCGGCTGACGAGTTCGGCCAGCACGATGACCGTGCCGAGGAACGCGAGCAGCGGCGCGACGCGTGCCAGCGCGTCTCCGGCCGCCTGCGCGGGCAGCACGCCCGTGGCCAGGAACAGCAGGCCGAGCGTGAGGAGGGCCGCGGCCAGCCAGTCGAGCGGATGGAGCGGGAGGGGGAGACGGGGGCGCACGAGGAGAAGAATCGCATCCCTCGACCGCATCCGACTTGGTCTAGACCTTGACGGCGCCCGCCCGGCGCGGCAGTGTGCGGAGGCAACGACCTGAGAGCGCTCTCATCTCATGCCCTTCATGTCGTGTGCGTGGAGGGCCGGAAGGAGTCCCCCCATGCTCTCCCGCCGCAACGTCCTCAGGGGCGCCGCGCTCGGCGCGGCCCTCGGCGCGTCGACCCTCGCCCTCCGGCCCGGGCTCGCGCACGCCGCCGCCCCGCTGCCGTTGACCGTGGTGAACCGCACCGGCCAGTTCGCCAACACCTCGATCTGGGTCTACATCGTCGGCAACGACGGCACCCGACAGGTGCGCGTCGCCCCCGACGGCCGGCTGCTGCCGGTCTCGCTGTCCGACAACGGGCCCGACGGCTACACCGACTACGCCATACCGCTGGCCGCCTCCGGCGACACCACCCTCCAACTCCCGTATCTCTCGGGCCGGATCTATGTCGCGCTCGGCGAGAAGCTGAGGTTCCGCGCGGTGCCGGACGGCAACGGCAACCCGGCCCTCGCCTATCCGGCCGGCTGGGTGCCGTCCGACCCCAACTACCAGGTGCTGCACGACTGCGCCGAGTTCACCTACCGGCCGGACGGCATGTACTGCAACACGACGATGGTCGACATGTTCAGCGTGCCGCTGGCCATCCGGCTCACCGGCTCCCGGGACCAGACGGCCGGCACGCTCCGCGACGGCGCCCGCGCGGCCGTGTTCTCCGAGCTCCGCGGCCACCCCGCCTTCGGGCCGCTCGTCCTCGGCGACCGCCGCGTCCTCGCGCCCGGGCACGGCCTGGACGCCGGCCTCTTCCCGCGCGACTACTTCGCGCCCTACGTGGACCGGGTGTGGTCCGAGTACGCCTCCCGCGACCTGCGGGTCACCACCAACGCCGGCACCTTCACGGGCCGGGTGAGCGGCGACCGGCTGGTCTTCAACGGCCCGGGCCAGGTGTCCTTCGCCCGCCCCGCCACCCGGGACGTGCTGTTCTGCGACGGCGCCCTGCACGCCCCCAACGACCCGATCGTCGGCCCGGTCGCCGCGATCCTCGCCGCCGCGCTCAACCGCACCACCGCCATCAGCCACCCGAGCCAACCCACCACCGCCCCCGCCGACTTCTACCGCGGCGACCCGGCCCACCACTACGCGCGGGTCCTGCACGCGGCGGCCGTGGACGGCCGGGCCTACGCCTTTGCCTTCGACGACGTCGCCGGCTTCGCGCCGTACATCGAGGACAACGCGCCCAGCCGGATGACCCTGACGCTCACCCCGTTCTGACGGGCTCCGACGGGACCCGCCGCGGCCGGCCCGGGAGCCGGCGCCGGCCGCGCGGGGGATTGACGACCGGGCCCGTTCTGTCATCGTCGACGTGACTGGGAGCGCTCCCGAGGGGCGCCCCGAAGGTTCCGGCGGGGCGCCCGCCGCCGCGTCGAAGGATGGTCACATGGGGACACAACGCCCGCTCGCCCGCCGCACGCTGATCGCGGCCACGGCCGCGGGCCTGGTCGCCGCCACCCCGGCCACCTCGCTGGGCTCCCAGGCCCGGGGCCAGGCGCGGTACCACACCGTTGGCCGGATCAGGCGGACGGCCGGCGGGTTCGCGGAGTACAGCTGGCCCGGCGTCTCCTTCGAGGGCCGGTTCCGCGGCACCGGCGTCGGCCTCGTCCTGGACGACGCCGACAACGACTACGACGTCCAGATCGACGGCGTGACGGCCACCACCCTGGTGACCCCCGGCCGCACCACGGCCTGGATCCACGACCTGCCCGACGCCGAGCACACCGTGCGGCTCGTCAAGCGCACCGAAAGCCCCTGGGCCGTGGGCAGGTTCGGCGGGTTCGTCGCCGCCCCGCGCGGCGCGATCCTCGCCCCGCCCCGGGCGCGCAGCCGGCAGATCGAGTTCATCGGCGACTCCAACACCGCCGGCTACGGCAACGTCTCCGACACCCGCGACTGCTCGGCCAACGGCGGGGTCAACCGGAACACCAACACCGACCTCGCCTTCGGCGCCCTCACCGCCAGGAGCCTCAACGCCGACGTCCAGATCAACGCCTACTCGGGGCTCGGCATGGTCCGCAACTACGACGGCCACAGCCCGGACACGAACTACCGCACCTACTACGACCGCGCCCTGCTGAACGTGGCCGGCGACGTCTGGCGCCGGCCTGGCACCTGGCGGCCGCAGCTCGTCGTGATCGGCCTCGGCCTCAACGACTTCTCCACCCCGCTCCGTCCCGGCGAGCGGTGGGCCACGGAGGACGACCTCGTCGCCGACTACGAGCGCGCCTACCAGCGCTTCCTCGACGGCCTGCGCGCCCGGTACGGCCGCGAGACGTTCATCGTGGTCAGCGCGGCGGCCCTCCACAACACCACGGCGTTCGCCCGGGCCGCCCAGCACGTCGTCGAGGTCCGCGAGCGCCGCGGCGACCACCGGGTCGGCTACTGGTACTACGACGACCCGGCGCTTGACCACCTCGGCTGCGACTGGCATCCCTCGGCCCACGACCACCGGATCATCGCAGGACTGCTCGGCGCCCACCTGGCGACGTTGCCGCTGCGTTGGTGACGGGCGCCCGCGCGCCGGCCGTCGACGGCCGGCCACCCCGCGCGAGTCCGCGGCGTCAGCTGCCGCGCACCGGCCCGTCGCCGTACAGCGCCGCGACGTCGACCAGCAACACGTCCGGGCGGCGCCCGGCGGCGGTGATCAGGTCCTGGTGGAAGCCGTGCAGGGAGAACAGCGCGAGGGCCGCGTCGTCGGACCGGTGGCCCTGCTCTGCCAGGAGAGCGCGGATGTGTTCGAGACGCTCCAGGTCCTTGAGCCCTCGGGGCTGGACCGTGGCCTTCGCCTCACCGATCAGGGCGATGGTCGTCCTGGGGCTCTGCGGGCGCTCGCCGGGGGCCAGGGCGAGGAGGTCGACCTCGTGCTTGGTTCTGGCGGTCGGGTCGGAGATCTCCGCCGTGCCCACGGCCCCGAGGGCGAGGCCCGTCTCGTCGTCCGCGAATGCGCGGGCCCACTCTCGCGCGGTGTCCTCGAAGTGAGGGCCGAGGATCTTGGAGTGGTAGGTCGGTCGGGACGACCGCCACACCTGGGAGCCTCGCCGTCGTTCCACCAGGTCCACCATGGGCAGGGTGATCAGCTGGTTGAAGCGGATCACCGGGTCCGCCACGCTGATGACGGGATGGCGTGTCCTGAGCAGGTCCTGATCCCTGCGGACGTAGCCGGTGGATTCGAGCAGTTCGAGCGGGGCGACCATGGCGGAGCGGGAGCGCTCCAGGGCCGCGCCGACCTTGGCCGGCGTCGAGGCGCCCCGCGCCACGGCGGTCAGCACGTCGTAGTAGAGCGTGCGATGGGTGATCCGCGGGTCCTCGCGAAGCAGGAACTCCGCCTCCACCCGGGAGTACAGGGCCCGCCCGGGATCCAGCACCGTGCGCTCCACCCATGGGCCGAACTCGACGTCGCTCTGCGGTGTCGGCGCGGGAGCCAGGGGCCGGTAGCCGGGGGCGCCGCCCAGCACGGCGTCGACCTGTAGGGCTACTGCCGGGTCCTCGATTCCCCAGTGCGTGCGGGCGGTGCGGTAGTCGAAGGCCGGTAGGCGCAGATCCAGAACGGCTCGGCCGCGCAGCGGCTTGGTGCCGGACAGCAGCTCGGACATCACGCTCATCGCCGAGCCGCACAGCACGATCCGGCCGCCGGGCGCCTTGGCGGACTGCGACTGGTCGTAAAGCAGTTGGAGGAAGCCGGGGATCTCGGGAGAGTGCTGCAGCAGATAGGGCAGTTCGTCGATGACGACAAGCGGCGCTCCGGGGGCCCGATTCACGACGTCCAGGGCAGCCGTCAGCACGTCGCGCCAGTCGTCCAGGCGCATCGCCCCTGGCCGCACCCCCGCGTGCGCCGCGATCGCCTCGGTGAACCGGTGCAGGGCGGGCACCCGGCCCTCCTCCTGCACGGCGGTCAGATACAGCCCGCCGACCGCCTCGGTGAGCGCCTCCAGCAGGAACGACTTCCCGTTCCGCCGGCGACCCGACAGGATGGCCAGCCGCAGCTCGGGGGCAGGATCGGCGAGGAAGTCGTTGAGCAGAGCCCACTCGTGCTCGCGGTCCAGCAGTTGTCCAGGCTTCTGGCGTTGAGGCATACCCTGCGTCCTTTCGTTCAGGTACACCTTAACGCCAAGGGAGGGGTGTGCTCGCCTTGCTGTCCGCCGTCGTCAGGCCTTCCCCGCACTCCGCCGACCCTCGCGACGCCGGCCGCGGGGGGCCGGGCGCTCCGCCGCGTAGGGTGCCCGCATGACGCTGACACCTGGGGTGGGGATACCGGAGGAGTTCGCGCGCGGCACCGTCGAGCGCGAGGGCGAGCGTGGAGCGGCATGGCTGGCCGAACTGCCCCGGGTCGTGGATGAGTTGCTGGAGCGCTGGGGGTGCGTGCCGGATGGCGCGGTACGGCACGGCGGGGTCGGCGTCATCGTCCCGGTGCGGCGGCCCGGCGGGGAGGCCGCGGTGCTCAAGGTGTCGTTCCCGCACCCCGGGAACGACCACGAGCCGGACGCCTTCGAGGCGTGGGGCGGGCGCGGGGCCGTGCTGCTGCACGAGCGGGACGACGACCGGTACGCGATGCTGCTGGAGCGGGTCGGGACGGCGCCGCTGGCCGAGCTCGTCGACGGCGACGAGGTGGTGGCGATCGCCGGGCGGCTCAGCCGCCGGCTCGCGGTCCCCGCGCCGCCCGCGCTGCCCCGGTTGGCGGCGCGTGCCGAGCGGTGGGCCGAGGAACTGCGCGCCGGCTCGGCCGAGTTCGGGCACCCGCTGCCGGGCCGGGTGGTCGACGCGGCGGTGGCGACCGTCACCGAACTGGGCGGCGACCGGTCCGACACTCTCATCCACGGCGACCTGCACGCCGGGAACATCCTGCCCGCCGAGCGTGAGCCCTGGCTGGTCGTCGACCCCAAGGGGTGGGCCGGCGACCCCGCCTACGACGCCGGCACGCTGCTGAAGTCCCGCGCCGTGACGTTCCTCGGCTCGGACGACCTGCCGAAGGCCGTCCAGCGGGTGATCGACGTGTTCGCCGACGCCGCCGAGCTCGACCGGGAACGCGTGCTGCGCTGGGCCCAGTTCCACGCCGTGCAGACCACGTTCTGGGGGCGGAGGAACGGCTTCCGGATCGCCCGTGGCGGCCCGGCCCTCGACCAGCTCACCGCGTTCGCCGACCACCTGGCGGTGCTGCTCACCGAATTCGCCGGACGGTCCGCCTGACGTTCAGCGCACCGGCGCGCGCCCCGCGGCGAGTTCGGCGAAGACGTGGTCCGGGTCGTGCTGCCTCCAGTAACGGAACATGAGGGAGACGCCGTTCTCCTCGCCCGTGGCCAACGAGCCGACCGGCATCGCCGGGTCGACGAGGAAGCGGGGCTCGGCCCACTGCTGCGCCACCACCGCGAGCGGGCGACGGCCGTCGGTCACCAGGATCCAGGTGGCCCGCCCGCCCGCGATGGTCGCGAGGAAGTGGCGCTCCAGCAGCCGCGCGACAACATCGGCCAGGGCGGTCTCCGGGGGCAGCTCGGTCGTCTCGGCGTGCGGCAGGATGTCGTCGCCCATCGCGACACTGTCGCGGTCGACCGTGACCCTCATCGGTGTGCCCGGGCTCGCCAGGCTTCGGCCTGGTCGGTGCGGCCGGTCGCGTCGAGTAGTTCGGCCAGC
>NZ_JBHXFJ010000010.1:0-101701 GCF_042722465.1 Streptomyces sp. NPDC127098 | reverse complement strand
TGTTCGCCCGCGGCGGCGTACCACCGTTCGGCCTCGGCCGGTTCGCCGAGCTGTTCCTTCAGCCGGCCCAGGTTGGCCATCCCGTCGGCGCTGCCGCCGCCGCTGTCGCGGTCGACCGTGACCCTCATCGGTGTGCCCGGGCTCGCCAGGCTTCGGCCTGGTCGGTGCGGCCGGTCGCGTCGAGTAGTTCGGCCAGCCGCTCGCTGGCGCCGAGGTGGCCCTGTTCGCCCGCGGCGGCGTACCACCGTTCGGCCTCGGCCGGTTCGCCGAGCTGTTCCTTCAGCCGGCCCAGGTTGGCCATCCCGTCGGCGCTGCCGACCTTCGCCGCCTCGGTGAACCAGCGCTCGGCCTCCCCGGTCACGCCCTGGAGCACGTACTGGATGGCCAGGTTGTTCATGCCGGTCGGGCTTCCGGACTCGGCGGCGCGCCGGTACCAGTCCATCGCCTCGTCGCGGCGGCCGGCGCGGCTGGCGAAGGTGCCGAGGTCGTTCATGGCGGCGGCGTGGCCCCCCGCGGCGGCCCGGCGGTACCAGTGCTCGACGTCGTCCTGCCGCTCGGGCCGGGGGAGCGAGGCGCCGAACTCGTACATCGCCCACGGGTCACCGGCCTCCGCGGCGCGCTCCAGCCACCGGACCGCCTCCTCGTGCCGGCCCGTCGTCCTGGCCAGCCACAGCAGGCACTTGACCGAGGTGACGTCGCCGCGCTCGGCCGCCGGGCGGAAGTGCCGTTCGGCGGCCTCCACCATGCCGAACTCGGCGAGCCGCGAGCACCACACGGTGACCTCGAACTCGTCGTCGACGGCGGCCGCCTGCGGCAGCACCGTCATCGCGGCGGGCCCGATGCCCCGGCCCAGTATGTCGTCGTCGCTCATGGCGCCAACCTACCGAGCGTGCCCCTGCCGGCCAGGAGAAAGCGCGGCGGCGAGCTGGCAGGAAGTGGCCGCCGCGACGCGCGCCGGCGTAAAGCGGACGCAACAAACCGCCCGAACGTTCTTCACGCCCGGGACGTACGGTGCGTGCTGCCCGCCACCCGTCAGAAAAGGGGCGAGAGGCGGGCATCCTTCGCACCTCATGAAGTAAGGCCCGACGTGACGACATTCCCCCGGCGTGTGAAACGCCTCGCCACCCTGCTGGCGCTCGCCTGTTGTGCGGGCCTCGCCGCCCCGGGCGTCGCCTCCGCCGCCCCCGGCGACGCCGACCCCGAGGTGGCCTCGGGCCCGTCCTGGTCCGTGACCCGTGTCGCGGGCGGTTTCGAGGTCTCCCTGGAACTCGACAGGACGCCGCCCGTCACGGCGAGCGCGCCCACCCTCGCTGTCGACGGCCGCGTCCTCGGCCCCGCGACCGAGTCGGCCGACGGGCGCACCCTCTCCCTGGTCACCAACGACCCCTCGGTGGCGGACGCCACCGAGGTCACCACCGACGCCTTCGGCAGTGAGGCGCCGGCCGGCGACGGCGAGCAGGTGGCACCCGCGCCGACCCCCGCCGGCGACCAGGAGGCGCTGGCCGCCGACCCGGCGCGCCGCGGCGACCACGAGGTGTACGAGGCCGAGTACGACTTCGGCGACCAGGCGGTCCCGCTGCTCAACATCGGCGGCATCCGCGGCGAGATGACGGGCAAGATCTACCTCCCGGACGGCCGCGGCGAGGCGCCCGTCGTCGTCTTCCTGCACGGCCGGCACACCTCCTGCTACGGCTCGGGCGCCGCCAACCCGGCCCGCTGGCCCTGCCTGGCCTCGCCGGACAGCACCGAGCAGCGGTTCCCCATACCCAGCCACCTCGGCTACGAGGACCCGGCCCGCGCGCTGGCCAGCAACGGCTATGCCGTCGTCTCGATCTCCGCCAACGCGATCAACGCCAACGACAACCAGCTCTCCGCCGACCACGGCGCCCAGGCCCGCGGTCAACTCGTCCTCGACACGCTGCGGATGCTGGAGCGCGCCAACGACGGGCAGGCCGTCGGCTTCCACGACGCGTTCACCGACCGGGACGTCAGCCTCGACGACGCCCTCAGCGGCGACCTGCGGCCGGCCGATCTCGTCGGCCGCCTCGACCTGGACGACATCGGCCTCATGGGCCACTCGCGCGGCGGCGAGGGCGTGGTCGCGGCCGCCACCCTCAACGACGCCCGGCCGGTGGCGCGGCAGTACGGGATCGACGCGGTGCTGCCGCTCGCGCCCGTCGCCTACGACCGCATCACGCTGCCCAACACGGTGACGGCGACGATCCTCCCGTACTGCGACGGCGACGTGGAGAACCTGATGGGCCAGCACATCGTCGACGACTCGCGGCACGCCTTCGACGACGACGTGCTCCGCTCGGCGGTCCTGGTGATGGGCGCCAACCACAACTACTTCAACACCGTCTGGACGCCGGGACTCTTCCCCGCGGCCACCGCCGACGACTGGGCCTCCTTCGCGCCGGCGGGCGACGACCCGACCTGCGACGCCGCCGCGGCGACCACCACCCGCCTCACCGCGGCCGAGCAGCGGGAGGTCGGCGTCGCCTACCTGGCCGGCTTCTTCCGTCTCGCGCTGGGCGGGGAGGAGGAGTTCCTGCCGCTCTTCGACGGCTCGGACGTGATCGCCCCCTCGACGGCCCCGTTCGCCACCATCACGGTCACCGCCAACCAACCCGCCCGCTCCCGTATGGACATCGCCACCTTCGAGCGGACGTCCACGGCCGTGCGCGCCTCGGGCGACGCCACCGCCGAGGTGTGCGCCAGCATGGGCGGCCAGGGCGGCGTCACCCTGCCGCAGCCCCGGCCGTTCTGCGCCACCACGGTCGACCAGGCGGCGCTCCCGCACTGGTCACCGGCCCTGTGGGCGCCGAACGTCCCCGCCTCGCCGATGCTCCACCTGTCGTGGACCTCGGGCGAAGGCGATCTCCGGGTGAGCCTGCCGCGCGGCCGGCGCGACCTCGGCGACTACGAGCGGATCGCCGTGCGGATGGCGGCCGACGCGTCCGTCGCCACCGCGACCGACGTCACCGTCAGCGTCACCGACGGCGACGGCGAGACGTGGTCGGCGCCCGTCTCGGAGCTCAACGCCGACGCCGTCACCCGGCTCCCCGGCGCGGGCCACCCCTGGCTGCGCAAGATCATCCTCCAGCAGGTCAGCATCCCGACCGCCGCCCTCGACGGGCTCGACCTCACCGACGTGCGCGAGGTGCGCTTCACGCCGGCCACGGACTCCGGCGGCGTCTACCTCTCCGACCTGACCGCCGAGAACCCGGCCGTCGGCGCCCGCCGCCCCGCCCGGCAGGCGACCGTCGACATCGCGTCGACCCGCGTCGAGGAGGGCTCGGGCCCCGGCACCGCGCAGGTCGCGGCCGTGCTCTCACAGCGCGTCGGCCACCCGGTCACCGCGTACGTCAGCGTCTTCGGCTCCGCCCAGGGGCGGGCCGGGGTCACGATGCGGGAGGTCACCTTCGCGCCCGGCCAGGTCTGTGTGCCGGTGTCGGTCCCCACCTACGGGGACACGCTTCCGGGCGCGACCGCGACGACGTCCTTCAAGGTCTCGGCGACCAACGTCTCGGGCGCCGTGATGGGCGACGCCGGCTTCGGCACGCTGACCGTCCGCGAGGACGACGGCGTCACGGCCGGTTCCCCGGCACCGGAGGTCGGCGAACAGGGCGACGTCTGCGCCGAGTACGCCGCCGCCGGGCGCACCGGCGGGCTGCGGCTCTCGGGACCGGTCACCGCCGGCTCGACCGTCGAGGTCGGCGCGCGGGGCTACCGGGCGGGCGAGAGCGTGGAGTTCACGCTGGGCGCCACGTCCCTCGGCCGGTCCTTCGCGGACGACCGGGGCGCGGTCGCCTTCGAGGCGGCGGTCCCGGCCGGCGCCCCGACCGGCGAGGCCACGCTCACCGCGACCGGCGCCGGCTCTGGGTACACCGCCGAGGCCCGGGTGCGGGTGCGGCCCGCGCGCTGACGCCCCGTCCGCCCCGCGACCGTGGTCGGGCCCTCGACGAGGGGCCCGACCACGGTCAGGGCTTGGCGGGGCCCGTCAGGCCCGTCACGACCTGTCAGGGCTTGAACGCGACGCCGGCCAGCAGGCTGACCTCGGCGTCCGTCATCGTCTCCCGGGCCAGCACGTGCAGGCGCGCGCTGGACTCGTAGGGGCGCCAGCGGTGCGCCACCTCGAGTCCCGGCTCCACCAGGTCGAGCCCGGCGAAGAACCGCTCGACCTCGGCCCGGGTGCGCACCTGCGCCGGGGTGCCGCTGGCCCGGTAGATCTCGACGGCCTTCGCCGTGGCGACGGGGTCGAAGTCCGGCGTGGCGTGGCTGATCGTCAGGGCCGAGCCGGACGGCACGGCGTCCAGCAGCGTCCTGACCACGCCGTAGGGGTCCCGGTCGTCCGGCATGAAGTGCAGCACCGCGCAGAAGCTGATGGCCACCGGCTGGCTGAGGTCCAGCGTCGACGTCAGCTCGGGGGCGGACAGGATCGACTTCGGATCCGTGCCGTCCGCCCTGATATACGCGGTGCGGCCCTCGGGGGAGCTGTCCAGGAGCGCCTGCGCGTGGGCCAGCACCAGCGGGTCGTTGTCGACGTACACCACCCGGCACTCGGGGGCGACGCTCTGGACCACCTCGTGCAGGTTGGGGGAGGTGGGGATGCCGGTGCCGATGTCGAGGAACTGCCGGATGCCGGCCTCGGCGAGCGTCCGCACGGCCCGGTGCATGAAGGAACGGTTCTCCCTGGCGAGCGTGATGATGCCCGGGTAGACCGTCAGGGCCTGTATGGCGGCCTTGCGGTCCGCCTCGTAGTTGTCCTTGCCGCCCAGGAAGAAGTCGTACATCCGCGCGGAGTGGGGCCGGCCGAGGCGAAGGTCCTCAAGCCCCACCTCGGGGATGGCGGCGGTGGCGGGCTCGTTGCCGTCCATGACAGCCTTTCGTCTCGACGCTGCGTGCGCTCACGGTGCCGCCATGGTAGTCGCGCGGCGCACCGCGACAACAAGCAACTCCCTTGCGCACCAGGCGAGTCAGGGCCGTCGTGGCGCACCGAGCCAGTCGAGGTCGACGATCGGCGTGCCGGGCGCGTGTGCCGTGACGGCCGCCACCAGCGCGGCCCGGTTCAGGCGCCAGGACTGGAAGGCGCGGCTGAGGGCCAGGACCTCGGGGGCGACATACAGCCCCGACACGGTCCTCACCGGGGAACCGCTCGGTCGGGGAGCGCCCGGAGGCGGTGGCGCGCCGGGACGGAGCCGGATCCCCAGGTGGCCCATCTGGTAGTCGCCCATGTCCGCCGTGAACAGCGCCAGCTCGGCGATGTGCGGCCAGGGCACGTGCACCTCGCGGCGGTAGACGACGCCCACCACGCGGCCCAGCGTGACGCCGTGCGCGTCGACGCGCAGCGCCACCCTGCCGGTGACCACCGCCACGGTGGGCACACCGACGAGGAGCAGGCCGAAGGCGACCATCAGCACGATCATCGTCGGCGATTCGCCGGTGAACGGCGCCATTCCGACGCAGACCAGGCCGATGGCGGCGAAAGGGACTTCCCGGTCGTGCCAGCCGTAGCGTTCCTCGTACATCGGACCCCCCGTTGCACCCTTGGTCAGAGCGTAGCGGGCGACCTGGGCAAGCGCCTCGCCCTGACGGCGTATTCGTACGGGCGCGCCGCTCGCGCCCTCCCGCGCGTCTTCACGCTCCACCCCGGCCGGTGTGGCGAGTCGTGCCGTGACGCACATACCCGTTATCCGCGGACCGAGCCGCGTCCGCGGGGTGTCGGGGGAGTCAGGGGGGTTGTGCCCATGACGTGGAATCCGCTGCTGCACTACGACTTCGTCACCCACGCCGCGTTGGACGAGACGGGACACGGCTTCCACGGCCGCGTGGAGCTGCCCGCGGCCGACCGCTGGGTGGACCGGCCGGTCGACGCGATCGCCACCGCGGTGCGTTACGACCATCCGGAGTCCAAGATCGTGACCGGCACCCGCCCCGAGTTCGCCGGTTGGCGCGGGCTGCGGGTGCGGGCGTACTTCAGGGCGGAGGACACCGTTGTCTCCCGCCGGCTCAACCTGGTCGAGGGCGACGGCTCGTTCGCCCTGTTCACCGAGCCGGGCGGGGTACTGTCCGGCACCATCAACGACGGCTCGCCCAGTTGGTGGGGCGTCTCCAGCCCGGTCGGCCGGCTGCGCGCCGGGCAGTGGCACCTCGCCGAGCTGCTGTACGACTCGGGGCAGGTGCTCACCCTCAGCGTGGACGGGCAGCTGCTCGGCGCCAGGACCACGGCCGGGCTGCCGATCCGCCCGGTCGGGGAGAACGGCATCCGCATCGGCTACTGGCCGGGCGGCGACTCCCGCTACACCTTCGACGGGCTGCTCGGCCCGGTCTGGGTGGACACGCTGGACGAGCGGGAGGAGCTCGTCCTGCCCCTCGCCAAGCTGCTCTGCGCGGGATCGGACGGCACCAGCCGGATGGAGCTGTGGGACGCCGCGCTGCGGCGGGAGCTCACGGGCGCGGAACAGCAGGCGCTCAGGGAGTTCGGCAGCACCGTCGCGGCCGGGGTGCGGCGGCTGGCCGGCATCCTCGTGGGCCAGGCCGCCGACCCGGCGGCCGCGCTGGACGCGCTCATGCCGATCGCCGTGGACATCGCCAAGCTGACCCAGGAGCACGAGCAGGCCGGCACCGACCTGTTGAAGGATCCGGCGCTGGCCCGGCTGTTGGAGCGGTTCCTGACGACGGCGGGCCAGGACAACCCGGCCGCGCAGCAGGCCTTCGGCTGGGAGGCGCTGCGGCTCGTCGCGGCCAATCCGCTCTCCCACGCGCGGTGGGAGCAGATCAGGCGGGGCCACCCGGAGTGGTGCGTGAGCACCTTCCCGGCCGGCGTCCCCGGCGGCGGCCCCGGCGCGTACGACTGGCTGGTGGAGTGGCTGGAGCGCTGGTGCGAGGACCAAGGTGGCCGAGGCCCCGGGGGGCCAGGAGGTCCCGGTGCTCCAGGAGGTCCAGGAGGCCCCGGCGGTCCCGGCGGTGGCCCGGGGCACGGCTGCGGCTGTGGCGGCCGTGGTGGCCGCGGCGCCTCCGAGGACCGCCCCGCGACGCACATCCACATCCACTGCGACCACCACGAGCCGGGGAGGCCGGCATGAGCAGGCTCGACACCATCCGTGCGTACCTCATCGAGCGCTTCTTCGAGATCCTGACCAGCGACCCGGACCTCGCCGGGCTCACCGAGCCGGCCGAACTGTTCGACCAGGACGGCCGGTTCGACGTCCCGGCCACCCCGGCGGGCTTCGTCCGCATCCCCACCACCACCGCCCTCGACGCCCGCGCCGACGCCAGCACCGACCCGGAGCAGCGGGAGCAGCTGGAGCGCTTCCGCTCCGTCCTGCAGAACACCCTCGCCGAGCTGTTCGGCCTGCTCGGCTACGACGACCGCGACACCGCCGACGTGTTCACGGCGGTGGCCGAGCGCTGCGCGCCCGTGCTGCGGCACCCGGACAGCCAGACGTACTGGCCCGTGGACATCGCCCGCTACCTGGCGTTCGACGACGGCGTGCTGCGCGGCCGGCTGTACGGCGACGGCGGCGCCCGCCCGATCGGGCGGAACGCGTTCGACGTGCTCTTCGACAACCCGGAGGCGTGGCAGGGCCCGGCGCCCGAGGACGTCCCCGAGGGCGGGCGGCGGCCGTTCGCCGCCACCATCGGCATCGACGCCGGGGTGGCGCCCTACCCCGACTCGCCGCTCACCGCCGGCCACCTCAACTTGCCGGCCGGCGACGCCCGGCTCACCCCGGGGCGCCTGGTGCCCACCCTGTTCACCGAGGTCAAGTCGCCCGAGGCGGCCTCCCGGCTGAACCGGCACTACGCCGCGACGGCGGCCCGCGGCGGGCGCTTCGTCGAGCTGCGCAACAACCGGATCCACCTCGACCCGTTGCGCGAGGTGCGCTTCCCGCGCAACGGCGGCGAGCCGCTGATGTTCCTCTACCACGCCTTCTACCCGGCGGACGACGGCGCCCGGCGGCTGGCCGTCGGCGACGGCACCAACCGGGAGTTCCACCACCTCGCCGTCGGCCTGCTGATGGACCGCTTCCCCGGCGGGGGCGGCGAGGGCGAAGGGCCCGCGGTGCGGCGGTGCCGGGCCGATCAGCCGCTCAGCGGGCTGCTCTTCCTCAGCACCAGTCCCACCACCGCCTCCGTGATCCCGCTCGACCACCCGGCCGTGACGCTCGTCGACGACGAGGGGGCCGAGAGCCCCGAAGGCCGCCACCCGGTGGTCTTCGCCAACCTGCTGGCCGTCCAGGGCCTGCAGAACCAGGTCAGCTACGACACCGTCCAGGAGGGCGGCCCGGGGCTCGCCGGAATCCCCCCGACCGACAGCGAGTTCTGGGCCGGCATCGGCGCCGCGCTGCCCGTGTTCGCCGTCGGCGGCGCGGGCATCGGCGCGGTGATCGGCGGGCCGGTCGGCGCGGGCATCGGGGCGGTCGTCGCGGTCGTCCTCGTGATCGTGGTCCGCCTCCTGGCCTGGCTGGTGGCCTGGCTGCTGAACAAGATCTTCGGCGGCGTCAAGGACCGGCAGTCGAACTACACCGACATCGACGGCTACTACGGCGACAAGAAACCGCTGGAGTCGTTCCGCAACCCGGCGCAGCAGGACATCGGGCCACCCGGCGTCGTCTCGGAGACCGGCGGCGAGACGCCCGGCCGCTCCTACACCCTGCGGAACGTCCCGCACTTCCCCGCCGAGAACCTCTACGGCCTCGACTTCAGCACCGGCGACACCTTCCGGATCGTGGACGACGCGGCCCGGAACGAGAAGCTCGCCTGGCGCGCCTTCACCGGCGGCGTCGGCTACCAGTTCCAGCGCCCGGTCCCCGGCAGGACCGACGTCTCGGGCGCCTCGCTGCGCGACTACTTCGAGCTGTTCAGCGCCAAGTACGAGGAGCTGCGCGCCGCCAGGGAGCAGGTGGTCTACTTCGGCGAGTGAGACGGGAGCGACGAGGTCACGGCCGCAGCCGCGTCGCCGGGGTGGCGTCGCGGGTGCGGCGGCCGCGGATCAGGGTGTCGGCGGTGAGGGCCAGCAGCAGGACGAGGCCGGTGACGATGTAGCGGGAGGCCGTGTCCAGGTTCAGCAGCGTGAGGCCGCTGGAGATGGACGTGATGACGAGCACGCCGACCAGCGCCGACCAGGCGCTGCCCCGGCCGCCGAAGAGGCTCGTGCCGCCGATCACGGCCGCGGCGATGGCGGTCAGGAACGTCTCCGTGCCGCCCGTGCCCTGGTTCGCCGCGGCCAGCCGCCCCGTCGCGAGGACGCCGCCCAGCGCGGCGAGCGTCGAGCAGGCGACGAAGCACGACACCGTCGTGCGCCGCACCGCCACCCCCACCAGCAGCGCCGACCTGGGGTCGCCGCCCACCGCGCGCACGGCTCGGCCCCAGCGGGTGCGGCGCAGCAGCACGTCCACCACGACGACGAGCCCCACCAGCAGCACCACCGGGTAGCCGATGCCGCGCTCCGTGCCGAGGTAGCCGACGGTCACGACCAGCACCGCGGCCAGCGCGGCCACCCGCAGCAGGAGCCGGGCCAGGCTGATCACCGGCAGCTCGGCCCTGATCCGCCGGGCCCGCTCCGCCAGCTGGGCCACGGCGACCACGGCGACCGAGACGGCCACCAGGCTCCAGGCCGCCAGCGGGGAGAGGAAGCTCTCCTGCGCGAACCGCACCAGCCACGACTCGAAGGGCAGGTTGATCGACCCCTGCGCGCCGAGCACCCGGAGCTGCACGCCGGCGAGGGCCAGCAGCCCGGCGAGCGTCAGCACGAAGCTGGGCAGCCCGAGCCGGGTGGCCAGCAGGCCGTAGCCGAGGCCCACGACGACGCCCACGGCGAGCGCCAGCAGGACGCCGAGGGCGATCGGCCACTCCGCGGACACCGTGGTGACCGCGACGACCGCGGCGGCGAGACCGCTCACCGAGCCGACCGACAGGTCGATCTGCCCGACCAGCAGCACCAGGACCACGCCGAGCGCGATCACCCCGGTGGGCACGGACTGCAGGGTCAGGTTCACCAGGTTCTCGGCGGAGAGGAACGCCGGGTCGATGAGCGCGAACACGCCCCAGATCAGCACCAGGGCGCCGGTGACCGGGACCATGCCGAGCTGGCGGTCGGGGATGCGGTGCAGCAGCCGGTGCCAGGGCTCGTCGCCGGTGAAGGTGGCCACGAGCGGGCGCTGCTGCGGCGGTGCGGTGGTTCGGCTCATCGGGGCTTCCTGCCGCTCGGCCGGCTCACCCCGGTCATCGCGGCCAGCAGATCCTCGTACCCGACGCTGGCGGCGTCAAGCTCGCCGCCGACGCGGCCGAGCCGCAACACCGCGAAGCGGTCGGCGACCGCCTGGAGGTCGGCTGCCTGGTGGCTGATGAGGACCACCGCGTGCCCGCGCTCGCGGAGCCGCTCCACCAGGTTGAGCACCTCGGCGGTCTGCCGGACGCCGAGCGCCGCGGTCGGCTCGTCGAGGACGACGACCCGGGGCGAGCCGAGCAGCGCCCGCGCCACGGCGACGACCTGCCGCTGCCCGCCGGACAGCGCCCGCACCGGCACCCGGACCGACGGGACGCTGGTGGCGAGCTGCCCGAGCAGCTCCCACGCCCGGCGCTCCATCGCGACCTCGTCGAGGAACCCGCCGCGGGTCGGCTCGTGGCCGAGGAAGAGGTTCTCGACGACGTCGAGGTTGTCGCAGAGCGCGAGCTCCTGGAAGACCGCGGCGATGCCCAGGCCGCGGGCGACGGCGGGGGAGGCGAGCACCACGGGCGCCCCGTCGAGCAGGATCCGGCCGGCGTCCGGCCGGTACACGCCGGCGATCACGCCGGCCAGCGTCGACTTGCCGGCCGCGTTGTCGCCGACGACGGCCAGCACCTCGTGCTGGTGGATGTCCAGGTCGACGTCGATCAGGGCGCGCACCCCGCCGAAGTTCTTCGAGACCCCGCGCAGGGACAGCACGGGGGTGGTTCTGGCGCTCACGACCCCTCCCGGGCCAGGCCCGTGTCGGCGCAGGCCGCCGCGTAGTAGGGGGTGCAGATCTCCTCCGCCGTGTGCACCCCGCCGTCGACGAGGACGCGTTCCACGTCGTCGACGCCGACCGCCCTGGGGGCCAGCAGCAGGCTGGGCACGCCCTGGATGGTGGCGGTGGTGCGGGGGGACTCGCCGCGCAGCACGCGCACGGCCAGCTCGGCCGCGGTGCGGGCCTGCTCGGTGGTCGCCTTGAACACGGTCATGTACTGGTCGCCGGAGATGATGCGCTGGGCCGCGGCCAGCTCGCCGTCCTGCCCGGTGACGGGCGGCACCGGGTGGAACCCGGCGGCCTTCATGGCGGCGATCGCGCCGCCCGCGATGCCGTCGTTGGCGGCGTAGACGCCGTCGATCCGGTCGCCGAACCTGGCCACCTGGCTCTCCACCCAGTCGGTGGCCATGTCCGGGCTCCAGTCCGGGGTGTCGTACTCGGCGAGCACCTCGATGTCCTCTCCTTCGAGGGCACGGTCGACGCCGGCGGCGAGCGCGGCGGCGTTGGGGTCGGTCGGCGAGCCGTGGACGAGGAGGACGCCCGGGGGCCGGCCGTCCGCCCGGGGGCCCCGCTCCCTGACGGCGTCCTCGACGGCGGTCACCAGCGAGACGCCCTGCAGGTAGCCGATGAGCTCGCTGTCGAACGACACGTAGTAGTCGATGTCGACGTCGGCGATGAACCGATCGTAGGCGATGACGGGCACGTCGTGCCGGCGAGCCTCCCGGACGATGCTGACGGCCGCCGAGGTGTCGACGGCGTCGAGGACCAGCACGTCGGCGCCCCTGGCGAGCATCGACTCGGCCTGCTGCTGCTGGGTCGCGGCGTTCTGGTCGGCGTTGGCGTAGTACACCTCGCAGCCGGGGCAGCGCTCCTCGACGACATGGACGAACGTGGGACGGTCGGTCGTCTCGTAGCGGGCGGTCTTCACCTCCGGCAGCAGCAGCCCGATGGCGCCCTCCGGCGGGGCGCCAGGGCCGACCGCCCCGCACCCGGCCGTCGCCGCCAGCAGGAGCGCGGCGACGCCGAGCGCCGCGACCCGGAGCCGGTGGAGGCGGTGGAGAGGGCGGCGTATCACGGGGTCACCCCCAGCGCGCCGCTGATCCGGGCCGTGTCCAGGGCGACGGCCAGCGCGCCGCGCACCTCGGCGGCGGCGCCGAGCTCTGAGGCGACCACCCGGACCGGGCCCGCCGTGCTCGGCATGGTGCGCTGCTCGACGACGGTGCGCATCGGGCCGAGCAGGATCTCGCCGGCCCCGGCGAGCCGGCCGCCGACCACGACGATCTCGGGGTCGACGAGGTTGCACAGGTTGGCGGCGGCCACGCCCAGGTGCTGCCCGGTGTCCGACAGCACCCGGCGGCAGCCCGGGTCGCCCTCCCTGGCGCGGAGGATGACGTCGTCCAGCGTGAGGTGCCCGTGGCTGGCGGCGAGCATCCCGAGCAGGGCCGGCGCGCCGACGAACGTCTCCAGGCAGCCCCGGTTGCCGCACCGGCAGATCGGCCCGTTCTCGTCGACCGTCACATGGCCTATCTCGCCGGCGCCGCCCGCCCGGCCGTGCACCAGCTGGCCGCCCATGACGAGGCCGCCGCCAACCCCGTGCGAGACCCGCAGGTAGGCGACGTTCTCGTGCCCGGCGGCGGCACCGAGCCGGGTCTCGGCGAGGGCGCCGAGGTTGGCGTCGTTGTCGACCGCCACCGGGGCGGCCAACTCCGCGCCCATCACCTCGGGCACCACCACGCCGTCCCAGCCGCGCAGCATCCCGACCGTCGTGATGCGGCCGGTGCGGCGGTCGACCGCGGTGGGCAGGCAGACGCCCACGGCGAGCAACTCCTCGGGGCCCGCGTCGAGGGACTCCAGCATCTCCACGATCAGCAGCGCCGCGCGGCGCAGCCCGGCGTCGGCCCGGTGGTCGGGCGCCAGGGGCATCCGCTGGTCGGCGAGCACCTGCATCGCGGCGTCGGCGAGCGCGACCCGCAGGGACCGGCTGCCGAAGTGCACCCCGGCGACCAGGCCGAGACCCCGGGCGAGCGTGACCTGGAGGGCGCGCCGCCCGCTGCGGGTGGACGGGGAGGTGTGCAGCACCCCGCTGGCGGCCAGCTCCTTGACGATGTTGGAGACGGTGGCCGGGGACAGCCCTGTGACACCGGCCAGTTCTATCTGCGTGAGCGAGCCGTGCCGCTGGACGGCGCTCACGATCCGGGCTCGGTTGGCCTCACGTAGTGAAGTCTGCGAGCCGGGAGTCACCCGGTCAGTGCGCACGTCGGGCAGCTTACCCGCCGCACCCGCGCCCGGTCAGGACCGCGTTGGCCGCCGCCCGCCCCGCGACGCCCGCCCACCAGCCCTTTGGGTACAGGAGCTGACCGCACATAACGATTAGAGGCTCCTTTGAATTTACTTCTTGATTTCAACGAGGGTCGGCCCTTGGATGACCGCAGACACCAAGGACGCCCCCGGGGCGTCCCCCGGTACGGCAACGAAGGCGTAGGGAACACCCATGCGTGTCAATCGCAGGACCAGCACGATGGTGGCCGGCGCGGCCATCGCCGCCCTGACACTCGGGGCGTGCAGCGGTTCGAGCAACGGCGGCGGCGGTTCGAGCGGCGGCGGCGGTTCGAACGACGAGGTCGAGGTCTTCACCTGGTGGGCGGCCGGCTCCGAGAAGGCCGGACTCGACGCCCTGGTGGGCGCGTTCGAGGAGCAGCACCCCGATATCGAGTTCGTGAACGGCGCGGTCGCCGGCGGCGCCGGCTCGGCCGCCAAGGACCTCCTCCAGTCCCGCCTCCAGGCCAGCGACCCGCCGGACACCTTCCAGGCACACGCCGGCATGGAGCTGCTGGACTACATCAACGCGGCCCAGATCGAGGACGTCTCCTCGCTGTACGACGAGTTCGACCTGCGCGAGGCGTTCCCGTCGGACCTGATCGACCTGCTGACCCAGGACGGGCAGATCTACTCCATACCCTCCAACGTCCACCGGGCGAACGTGATGTGGTCCAACTCCGCGGTCCTGGAGGAGAACGGCATCGACCCGAACCCCAGCTACGCCTCGCTCGACGAGTGGTTCGAGGACCTCGACGCCCTCCAGGACGCCGGCGTCACCCCGCTGTCGGTCGCGACCGCCTGGACCCAGGTGCACCTGCTGGAGACGATCCTCCTCGCCGACCTCGGCCCCGACGCCTACACCGGCCTGTGGAACGGCTCGACCGACTGGGAGGGCGCCGACGTCACCGCCGCCCTCGAGGACTTCGAGCAGGCCATGAGCTACACCAACGGCGACCGCGACGGCCTCGACTGGCCCGAGGCGACCCAGATGGTCATCGACGGCAACGCCGCCTTCAACGTGATGGGCGACTGGGCGGTCGCCGCGTTCGAGGAGCAGGGCCAGGAGCTCGGCACCGACTTCGCCGCGGTCCCGGTCCCCGGCACCGACGGCGTCTTCGACTTCCTCGCCGACTCCTTCACCCTGCCGACGGGCGCCCCCAACCCCGAGGGCGCCCGCGCCTGGCTGGAGACGGTCGCCTCCCTGGAGGGCCAGACGGCGTTCAGCGTGGCCAAGGGCTCCATCCCCGCCCGCGTCGACGCCGACCCGGCCGACTTCTCCGAGTACCAGCAGACCGCCATGGAGTCCTACGGCCAGGACACCATCGTCTCCTCCCTGGCGCACGGCGCCGCCGTCCCGGTCTCCCAGCTGAACGCCATCACGGACGCCACCAGCAGGTTCACCTCCGGCGCCGCCGACCTGTCGACGTTCCAGTCGGAGCTCGCCGCCGCGACGGCCACCAGCTGATCGCCGGCATCGACCCGGAACACGTCACGGTGCGCCGCCGGCCCTTCCCCGCCGCCGGCGCGCCGTGACGACCCAAGGGAGACACGACACCGATGACACACACCCTGAAACGCGTCGGGCCGCCGCTGCTGTTGCTCGCCCCCTCGCTGGTCCTCGTGGGCGTCTTCGTCTACGGCCTGATCGCCGTGAACTTCGGGACGTCGACGACCGACATCCACACCGCGGCCCAGACCACGGGCCAGGAGCCGTCGACCACCGTCTGGTTCGACAACTACCTCGACCTCCTCGGTAACGACGCCTTCCAGCACTCACTCCGCAACCTGCTGCTCTACACCCTGGTGTTCCTGGCCGGCACCATGGTCATGGGCTTCCTGTGGGCGTGGCTGCTGGAGCGGCCGATCAGGGGCGAGGGGATCTTCCGCTCCATCTACCTGTTCCCGATGGCCGTCTCCTTCGTGGCCTCGGGCGTGGTGTGGCGGTGGCTGCTGAACTCAGGGCAGGACGAGTCCGCGACCGGCCTCAACCGGCTCTTCCAGATGACCGGCCTCGACTTCCTCCAGAACAACTGGTGGAACAACGTCGACTACGGCATCACGGCCATCGCGATCCCCGCCATCTGGCAGCTGTCGGGCTACGTGATGGCGCTGTTCCTCGCCGGCTTCCGCGGCATCCCCGACGAACTCCGCGAGGCGGCGCGGATGGACGGCGCGACCACCTGGCAGCTCTACCGGCACGTGCTGTTCCCGCAGCTCTCCCCGGTGGCGCTCTCCGCGCTGATCATCATCGGCCACATGTCGCTGAAGTCCTTCGACCTGATCATGTCCATCTCGAAGCCGGCGAACTACCAGACGAAGGTCCCCGCGGTGGACATGTACGTCTTCAAGTCCAGCTTCGACTACGCCAACGCGGCCGCCGTCGGCTCGATCCTGCTGGTCCTGGTGGCCGTCGTGGTCGTGCCCTACCTCGTCCGCACCAACCGCAGGGAGCGGTGATGGCAGCCACCCTCTCCACGACCACCGCCCAGCCGACCACCAAGCGTCCCGCGCCCCCTTCGCGGCGCCCCGCCGGCTTCCCCCTGGCCCGCACCCTGCGCTACGCCGCGCTCCTCTTCTTCCTCCTCATCGTCCTGATCCCGGTCTACGTGCTGCTGGTCACCAGCTTCAAGGGCCCGGGCGACGCGGCCCCGTCCCGCGCCTGGAGCCTCCCGTCGACCTGGACGCTGGACAACTGGCGCACGGCCGCCGACACGTTGACCCCCGCCATCGGACGCACCCTCCAGATGGTGATCCCCTCGGCGATCATCTCCGCGCTGCTCGGCTCGATCAACGGCTTCGTGCTCTCCCGCTGGTCCTTCCGCGGCGCCAACCTGGTGTTCACGCTCATCCTGTTCGGGATGTTCATCCCGTACCAGGCGGTGATCATCCCGCTGAACGAGCTGGTCCTCGACCTGTCCCTGCCGAGCGGTGTCCCCACCCTGATCCTCCTCCACGTCGTCTTCGGCATCCCGATCACGACGCTGATCTTCCGCAACTACTACCAGACCGTCCCCCACGAACTGGTCGAGGCCGCCCGCATCGACGGCGCCGGCATGCTGCGGACCTACTGGTCCGTCATCCTGCCGATCTCCATCCCCAGCTTCGTGGTCGTGCTGATCTGGCAGTTCACCTCGGCCTGGAACGACTTCCTGTTCGCGGTGTTCTTCTCGTCGAGCCAGAACGGCCCGGTCACGCTGGCGCTGAACAACCTGGCCAACGGCGCGCTCCTCCAGGACTACGGCGTCTCCATGGCCGGCGCGCTCTTCGCCTCCCTCCCGACGCTCGTCGTCTACATCGTCCTCGGCCGCTACTTCGTCGGCGGCCTGATGTCGGGGTCCGTCAAGAGCTGACGCCCCAGGGCTGGCTCGGTCGCACGAGGCGCGGTGGTCGGGATCGCGGAAGCGGTCCCGAGCACCGCGCCTCGCGATCGCCGTTCGGGTGGCGTTCGCGGCCACGCTGCGAGCCCTTAGCGCTTTTCCGGGGCGTGGGCGGCGAAGCCCTGGTAGTCGTACTCCTCGGCGAACACGACGACCAGGACGTTCCCGTCCGCCGAGGCGACGAAGAGATCGTCGCCCAACGCCCCGCGAACGATCGTGGCCCAGCCGCTCTCGGGCAGTTGGCACTCCAGCCAGGGGAAGAACGCCATACCGGTCCTGAGCAGCACGTGGGTGCCCAGGCCCTGGCCGTGAGCGAACGCCTCGAGCCAGGCGTTCACCCGCTCCGGCCCCGCCTCCTCGCTGATGGCCGTGGCGGGCACCGAGTCGGTCCTGGTGAACTCTCCGATCTTCGCGGGGATCCAGTCGGGTAGGTCCGCCGCCTGTCGGTAGCCCAGGCAGCGCACTCCGGCAAGCCGCCCGGGCAGGACCTCGGATTCCTTGCGCTCCCTGGTTTCCTGAAGCCTGAGGCGTAGTTCTTCGCTCGGCATCCGGTGTCATCCCGTGTAGGAGAAGTGGTGCTTGTCGCCGACCTGTTGGTAGGACGCCCAGAGGCCCTCGATGTCGTCGCGGAGCCACAGGGGGATCTCGACGCAGGGCCGGGGGGGCCGGTCATGGATGCCGAGGCGCGTTCCGTCGCGGGACCGGGCCGGGGGGAACGGATGGTGGCAGCACCCAGCGCATGGGTTCCCAGCCTCGCCTCGCGAAGAGGTTCCGAAAGTACTGCGCCCCTTCGAGGTTGGATACCGCGTACTGGACGCTGTCACCGCCGACGCCGTCGTTGAGTCCGAGCCGCTGCGTGCGGGCCTCCGCGTATCGCTGGATATCTGAAGCGGCCCCGCTGCGGAGCCTACTCGTAGACGAACGCGGCGCTGAAGATCATCGCGATGAGAGCCCAGTCAGGCTGTTCCGGAGTCTCCTTTCCTTGGTTGGCGAAGAAGCCATGCATAGAGCGAGTCCAGTACGCCGCAGCTCTGACGTAATCGACGGATCGCTCGTTCTCCTGCCTGAGTTCTCCTCGTTCGACTCGCTGCGCGAGTTGGAGCAGATATGCGGCAAGATCTTGCCGAGAGGTAATGCCGGAAAGATCAGGGGTTGGCATCGTCACGGGATGTTCCACACCTCGTCTCGTTCGCGTATCACAATGGACATTCCGTCAGTCACTGTCGTGAACTTCCAGGACTCGTTGATGGCCTCATCGGCGGTCGCCATGCGGAAAGGAATAGGGGTTCCCGCCATCTGGAAGGCCACCAGGCGCCGGTTGTCCAGGGTGAACAGGTTACCTTCTCTCACGACAAGCCTGATGGGTGGGAAGTCGGCGGCGTTCAGCCAGCCTGACCTCAGTCCTGATGCCACGTGGGCGATCGTCATCCCGTCGGAGAACCGGTAGCTCACTTCGTCCTGGGAGAACCGCACCAGGCTGGGGTTGATGCCAGGTGTTTGGTGGGCCGCGAGACCGAACGGGTCGGACCACGTGTGGGGGTTGTCGACGTAGGCGTAGTGGTTGGCGCTTGGTTCGAGGCCCAGTGGATCCGGTGTCGTGTAACGCGCAGTCTCGGGATCGTAGTGGCGATGGAAGTTGTAGTTCCAGCCTGTCTCCGCGTCCGCGTACTGGCCCGGGAACCGGAGGGGAATGGAGACGTGCCCGCCGGTTGACGTGCGAGTCACTCCCCAGAGCGTGGACCGCGCACTCCACTCTATCCGACCGTTCTCATCGATGAGATCGGTCGGCGCTCCGATCAGATCCGTGACGATCGCGTGGAACCGTGCGTCGACTTCCTCCTGAGGGGGTTCGGAGGACCGTTTGTTCCTGGTCTGCGCGATGGGGCGGCCAGCCTTGTAATCCCATGTGAGGCTGACCGAGAAGGCGTTCTCTGCCTCGGTGGTCGTCTGTTCCACCAACTCGGTGCCGAACCAGGTGAATTCCGTCCGCTCCACCACTTTATGAGAGGCGTCAAGTCGCTCTTTCGTGGTGCGACGCCCCAAGGGGTCGTAGCGGTACCGCCATGTGGTGCCATCAGGCGTGACGACCTGTGTCAGACGGTCTTCCGCATCCCAGCGGTATCGCCAGACCTCCGCCTTACGGGAAAGCCGTGTCTTCCGCCTCAGGGTGATCCGCCCCGCGTGGTCATACTCGTAGTGCGTGCGCCCAGCACGCACGATACGCATGCCGACGACGGATCGCTCCCCCTGACTTCCGCCGTCGTCCGTCGGGTCCCACTCGGCGGCCGTCTGGTTTCCGGCAGCGTCGTACTGATACCTTTCGCGCCACAGGGGAGTCCGGACCTCGGTGATGCGGCCCAGGGTGTCCGGCAGGAAGCTCACATCGCCCTCGTCGAGCCGAGTGATACCGGTGAGGACGTGGTCGGCTCGATAGGTGTATGAGCGCTCTCGTAGCGTTCCGTCGTGCGTGGTTACGGTCTCATGGGTCAGTCGGCCGAGCGCGTCCCAGGTGAACGCCATGTCCAGCGCGGAGCCGATGGTCCGGTGCGTCTCGCGTCCGGCGGCGTCGTGGGCGAAGGCCAGGGTGTGGCCACTCGTCGCCAGAGCTGTTTCGCGTCCCACGATGTCGTATGTCCATGTGCTCGTGTGCCCGGTGGGCGAGACGCGGACCAGCGGATGTCCCAGGTCGTCGTAGGACTGGGTGACGGACCTGCCGTTGAACGTCTCCCGCAGCACGCGGCCGATCCGGTCGCGCTCGATGATCAGCTCGCCTTCGGAGGCTGCCGCCTGTACCAGCCTGCCGACCTCGTCGTATCCGTACGTCGTGACGAGGCCGCCTACGTCCTTCCGGACGATCCGGCCGTTCGAGCCGCGGGTGAGGAGGACCGACTCGCCCGCGGCGTTGGACCGGGCGATGAGCTGCCCGGTCGCGTCGAGGGTGTAGGTGAGGGTTCGGCCGTCGAAGTCGGTTTCGGAGACCAGGCGGTTTGCTGTGTCGTACTCGTAGGACCACCTCAAACCATGAGGCCCCGTCACCCCGATGAGTCGTAGCTCGGTGTCACGGTCGAAGGTGTAGTGAGAGCCGTCTGGGTTGGTCTGCGAGATGGGTTGGTCAAACGGGCCGTACGAGAAGCGGGTGGTGCCCCCGTGTTCGTCGACGTGGGTGAGGCAGTTGCCTTCGGCATCCCAGGTCCACGTTTGGACGGCGCCCTGCGGGTCCGTAAGGGAGACCTGCCGGCCTTCCACGGTGTAGGTGGCCTGGTGCTCGCGACCCAGTGGGTCCGTTACCCCGACGAGGCGGCCGAACGCGTCTCGGGTGTAGCGCGTTGTTTCGCCCATGGCGTTCGTGACGGAGACGGGCAAGCCCGTGGCGTCGCAGCGGACCCGCGTGGTGTGTCCCGTCGGGTCGGTGACGGACGCCACGCCACCATGCTCGTCGTACGTCATGCGGGTACGACGCCCCTCCGGATCCGCCGTCGCGACCCGGTTTCCCGCGGCATCGTAGGCATGCCGCCATACGGTGCCGTCCGCCTGTGTGACTTCCACGGGAAGTCCGAACTCGTTGTACTCGGACCGGACACGGGAACCGTCGGGACGGGTGATCAGGGCTACGTTGCCGTGATCGTCATGCTCGTAGCGGGTCGTGCGGCCCAGGGGGTCGGTATGGGCGGTGAGGCGGTTGTTCTCGTCCCATTCGCGGTAGGTCGTGTGGCCCAGCGGGTCGGTTTCGGCGACCAGGCGGAAACGGTCGTTGAGCTGGTAGACGGTGGCGTGTCCCAGGGAGTTGGTCGCGGTGGTGCGCAACGCCGTCTCATCGTAGGAGTAGTGATACTCCAAAGCCCGGTCGGTGCCGGTGGTGAACACGCAGTGCCCCGATGCGTCGTACTCGTACCGGTACCAGGTGCCGTTGCGGTCCTCCCAGCGCGTCATCCGATGTTGGTCGTCGTAGACGAACGTGAGCGGTAGCCCGGAGGAGTTGTACACCTTGGCGAGGTTGCCTGCCTCGTCGTACTCGAACGCTCGCAGCAGCGGCGTGTCCGGGGCGGACAGCAGGGTGAGAGCGGTGATCCGGTCCTCGTGCACCGCGACACCGACCTGGTAGCCACCTGAGTGCGCGAGCTCGCGCGGTGCGCCTGCCGCGTCGTACGTCACGTCGATGCGGTTGCCGTTCCGGTCCGTGATGGCAACCAGGGGCAGCTCGCCGGCTGGCCGGCCGGGAACCGGTGCGAAGTGGAGAGCCTGGCCCGTTGCCTGTTGGTGGAGGGTGAACACCCCGCCTGGCTGGCCGTCCCAGGCCAGGCCCCAGCGCGGTCCGGTGACCGGCAGCACCGGGTACTCGGGGTCGGCCAGGGGAACGGGGTAGTGCAACCGCATCCCGTCCGCGGCGTAGAAGTCCACCCCGTACTCGTCCAACCTCAGCCGTTGATCCAGCGTCGAGGCCCACGACGGGCCGAACCAGTGTCCGTGCCGGTAGCCCGTGAGGTGCTCGCGCTGGAGGATCAGGGGCAGAACGCCGGGGAGTTCGAGGTCGACGTTGTGGAGCGTCATCTCCCCGGTGGCGATGTCGATCGGGTCCCCGATGAGTACCCTCCCCACGCCACGGATGCCTTCTGCCTCCCACATTCGGCCCAAGTTCCGCAGATTGCCCGCGTAACCGCGCAGCCCGGTTCGCGCGGCGCTGAGGCCGCCGCGTAGTCCGCGGGCGAGGCCGCCGAGGGTGGTGAGGCCTTTCATGCCGGGGATGCAGTCGAGGGCGGCGAAGGCGACGTCCCAGAGGGTGGCGCGGCCGTTGGCGTAGTCGTAGAGGGTGTCGGCGAGGACGACGAGGGCGGCGGCGAGGACGACCCAGGCGAGGGGGCCGCCGATGATCATCACCACGATGCCCAGCACCGCGACGACGACCTTGCAGATTTCGACGATGGTGTCCCAGTTTTCTGAGACCCAGTGGATGGCGTCTTCCCACCAGCGGCGGTTCTGGATGCCGGCGTCGGAGGCGGCGTCGATCTCGGAGGCGCAGGTGCGGGCGGCCTCCTCGCGCATCTCCTTGGCGTCTTGGGCGAGTTGGCGGGCGGCGGAGAGGGCTTCCTCGGCGGAGTCGACGCGGGACTGGGCGGAGGTGGCGGCTTCGTTGGCGGCGGTGGCGTCGCGGGTGGCGGCGCGGACCTCGGCTTCGGAGGGTGGTTCGACGTTCTCGCGTTCGCCCTCGCGTTCCAGGCGTTCGGCCTCGTCGCCGGCGCGGGAGACCCAGTCCTGGGCGTCGGTGAGCGCGGCTTGGGCGGTGGAGAGGTCGGCCTGGGCGGCGATGGCGCGGTCCAGGGCGCGGTCGGCCATGCCCTGGGCGGTCTCCAGCTTGGGCCAGTAGGTCTGGAGGGCCTGGGCGGCCATGTCGTAGGAGGTCTGGAGTTTCTGGAGGTTGGGCGGCACGCCGTCGAACTCGGAGCGGAAGGCTTCGGCGGACAGTCCCGCCCAGTCGAGGACGGCCCGGTCCTCGGCCATGCCACGGATGCGGCCGAGCGCCTCGCCGACGTCGTCCGCGAAGGTCTGGAGGTCGTCGGCGAGTTCCCGTACCTCGTCCGGGTTTCCGGGTGTCGGGTCCCGGTCCATGTCGACAGGTGACCAGTCAGACGGACGTGCCACGATCTTCCCCCCCGTGGTGATCAAGCAACGTTCAGACGCTCAACCACCACGTAAGTAAACAGGACATCAGAGATCAACAGCCATGCCCTCGGCAACAACCCGGTCAGCACTCCGTGGACTCGACCTGACCGGGCTGTCCGTCGCTCGTCGGTGGTGCGATACCGCACCACCGAACGGAGCGGAGGCTGGTCGCGGCTACAGAAGGTGGTCGGCCTTGCCGGCCTTGATGTCAGTGATCAGGGTGCGGAGCGCTTCGACGGTGTCGGTGAGGTAGTGCCCTTCTTGGCCGTTGACGGCTATGTAGGCGTTGCCTTCCGTGTCGGTACCGAGGCGGAAGCACGAGTTGCCCTCGCCGCAGAACGGCGCTTCCCAGGTGATGTCAGACATCGGATCCATCCTCACAGTTGACGGGCGATATCGCGGATGAGGTCACGGGAACTGTCCGGAAGCAGGGCCAGCTCTTCCAGCCAGTCGAACTGCTCCCGGTACTTGGCGAGCTGACTGTCGGCATGCAGGAATGCGGGCCCATGCATGCTGTCCACCTGCACCGTATCCAGTTGGGGGACCGCGCCCTCGGCGTAGAGGGCGTTCTGGCCGGCACCCGGGAAGGCGCCCCGTGCGAAGGGCAGCACCAGCACGGTCACATTGTCCCGCTCGGACATTTCCACCAGGTGTTCCAACTGGGCCCGGGCGACCTCGGGGCCGCCGAAGCGCATGCGGAGGGCGGCCTCGTGAATGATGGCGACGTACGGGGTCGCGCAGTCCCCCGTGATCACCTGCTGACGCTCGGAGCGGTGCGCCAACCTGAGCGCCACCTCGTGTTCGGGGAGGCGTGGCACCACGACGCGGAAGACGGCCGTCGCGTGCTCGGGGTCTGGAGCAGGCCCGGGATGTGCACGGTGTTCGCGACCCGCATCCGCACCGTCGATGACTCCAACTCGGCGATGTCCAGCATCCCCTGCGGGAGGCTGCCGCGATACCGCTCCCACCACCCGGCCCGGGCGTCGGCCATGGCCACGAGGTCTTCCACGTACGCGGCGTCTCCGCATAGGTAGTGGGTGGCCAGCTTGCGTACGCGTTCCGCGTTGATGGTTCGCGTGCCGGACTCCATGTTCGCGATACGCGTCCGGTCCATGCCCAGCAGCCCGGCCGCGTAGTCGGTGGTGACGTCTGCGGCGAGCCGGAGCTTGCGCAGTTCGGCGCCCAGGCGTTTCTGACGCTCGGTCGGTGTGCGTCGCGTTGACATGCGGTTCCTTCCGCTGCTCTGTGCCAAGTCTGGCGGGTAGCGGGCCCCGCCCACCCTCCTTGGGGGGTAATTGCCTCTCTTCGGCGGACAATTAGCACGCCCTACGCTGGCTTGGAGTCACGCGTAGGTCGCACTCGGCAGTTGCCGGAAGCGCACCGCGCGCGCATGCCCGCCCGCCCTGGGGTGGGTGTGCCGCGTCCAGGGCGGCGAGCCACCGGCAGACGCGTCACAAAACCGCGTCGCCGCATCGGAGTTCGCCATGCCTGACATCCCGCTCGTGCCCGCCCTCTGACAGTTCCCCGCTCACCCGGCCTCGGTGGGCCGCGCCCGTCGCGCCGTCGCCCAGACGCTTCCGTCGGGCCTGCCGAGCTGTCTCGCCGACGACATCGGCCTGTTGACGTTCGAGCTGGTCACCAACGCCATCCGGCACGGGACCAGCCAGCAGGATGAACGTGTCGAACTCGTTCTGTGGCCCGCCGAGGGCCACTACTGGCTCGCCGTCTCCGATCCGGGCACGGCCGCGCCGACTCGCGCGGGCCCGGACGGTGAGGGCGGCAGGGGCCTGCTCCTCGTCGATCGGCTGGCCGCCGCCTGGGCCGTCCGGCCCCGGCCCCTCCGTGGCACGTCCGTCGTCGCCGGTCTTCCGCTCCGCCGGGAGGTCAGTTGATGATCGCCACGACCTGGACGGGGAGGTCCGTGTCGTCCTGCTTGGCCCCCAGGATCAGGCGGCGGGGCGCGGAGGTCCAGGCGGTGTGCCAGCAGAACTCCTCGGCCTCCTGCTCGTCGAGCTCGGTTCCGGTCAGCGAGGTGGTGTGACCGCTGGCGGCCACCTGTTCCGCGAGGGCGCGTCCCGCCGTCTCGGCCTCCGCCCAGAGGCCCTCGACGTAGTCGAAGTCCTCGGCGTCGGCGGCGGCCTGCTCGTCGTAGTCGCGGAGCCACAGGGTGATCTCGATGCGAGGCCGAGGGAGCCGGTCCTGGATGCCGAGGCGTAGGCCGTCGCGGGACCAGGCCCGGGGGACGGGCGGTGGCGGTACCCGGCGCACGGGTTCCCAGCCCTGCCGCTCTAGCGCCGGGCCGACATCCTCGGCGGTGAGGGCGGGCAGATCGCGCAGCGCCTGAACGAGGTTCAGTACGTCGTTCATCCCCACATTCCGTTCGCTGGTACGTGACACCGGGGCGTGCGACCGGCACCTCATCCTCTCGAACACCGGCTCTGTGAGAATGACCGGCAGTTGGGCGGGTGTGGAACGGGGGTTCGGTTCGGTGCAGTCGGTGGTCGCGAACATCGCGATAGGTCTGGTGACCAGCCTGCTCGGTGGTGGGTTCGTCTGGCTGTGGGAGCGGGCCAAGCGGGCCCGGGCCGTGAACCGGAGGGCGGACTTCTTCGGGGTGCGGCCGGAGGAGACGTGCCTCGTCGTGGTGGGCCGCAAGCACGACGCCCCTGGCAGCCCGCACTACCGGGACGTTCGGGCGGTCGTCGAGCTGACGCTGCTGGCGGGTGAGTTGGGCTGCCGGGTCTCGGTGGAGCCGGGCACGTTCCGGGGGAGTAACGGCGACCGTACCGAGTTCTGTGTCGGTGGCCCGCTCGGGGAGGTCAATGCCCGGGCCAGTGGCCACCTTGCCGCGCATCTGCCGGGGGTCGTCTTCCATCCCTACGACGGCAGGCGTCGGAACTCGGTGGCCATCGAGGTCGGCGGGGAGAAGTACCAGTACGAGCCCGACGCACGGGAGTACGCCGTGGTCGCCAAGTTCACTCCCGTCGAGTCAAGTCGTCCCGTCTTCCTGGTGTGTGGCCAGTCGTCGATGGCCAATCTGGCCGCCATCCACTTCCTGCGCCGGGAGTTCGCGGCGGTCGCCAGAGGGCTGAGGTCGACCGAACGCTTCTGTCTGCTGATCCGGGTCTCCGACAGCGCGACGTACGAGCACCACCGCGCGGAGTTGGCGAAGGACGTGTCGGTGGCCGCGTTCGCCAGGTGAGGGAGACTCCGGCGACGCCACGGCGGCGGGCGCCGAGGCCGGCGTGGGTCAGGACTGGGTCAGCCAGCGCTCGGCGCCGAGCCGGTGCCGCCAGTCGACGGAGGTGAGGGAGACGCCGTGGCCCACCAGGACGACCTGGCACATGGTCTGCGTCTCACCGGCGTCGATGCTGATCACCCGGTCCGCCCCGGGGGAGGCGCACCAGTCCGGCAGCCCTACCGCCGAGAGGGCGTTCTCCGGCTCGAACGGCCCGCCGTCGTCGGCCTGGACCAGGAGGGAGCCGGTCGGATCGGGCCCCTCGTACGGGCCGCTCTCGTTGGTGAGGGACAACTGGACGTAGAGCGGGTCGAAGCCCGGGTGGTCCTCCGCGACGAGGTCGGTGCCCGCCAGGTCGTCCCAGCTGCCGCCCTCGACCCGCTCCACGGTGACGTCGAAGTCCCAGGCGTCGCCGAAGGAGTTCTCGTGGAACATCCTCGGTCCTGAGGGCTCGCCCAGCGCGTGGGTCGTGACGGCGGTCTCCGTGGACTCGCCCGCGTCGGCGGGAGGGGGGTCCTCGTCCTCGGTCGCCGCGCCGCCGGAGGCGTCCTCCGGAGTCTCCTCCCGGGTCGGAGTCTCCTCCTGGGTCGTGCCGGCGTCGTCCGGGGGCTGCTCCTCGTCGGAGTTGCAGGCGGTAAGGGTCAGGGCAAGGGCCACGACGGGGCCGATCGCAGAGCGCCAACGGTGCTTGTGTGCTGCCATGAGTGCTGAGTTCCCTCTGTGCAAGCGATGGTTGTTCCGTCCGAGCGAGCTCGCCGTCTGGATCGAGTGTTCCCGGTCGCGAACGCCCCGAAGCCCCGCCGAGCCGCGGTCTCGCCGCCCGAACCCGGCCGGCTGCCGCTGATGGCGGCCGGTGACCGGGCGCCGCGGACGGTACCGTGCGGTCCGTGGGGGAGCAGTGGTATCGGGACGGAGAGAGGGCATCGTGACGGAGACCCCGCCCGAGGACGTCGCGCCGGTCATCGGCTGTGACGAGCCCGGCAGTTTCGCCCGGGACGTGCTGGTGACGCGGCATCCGGCGCTGATCCGGCAGGTCCGCGACGCGCATCCCTACACTCCGGCGCAACTTCTCGCGTTGGACGCGCTGTTGGGCGAGATCACCGAGGGCGTCGTGCGGCCCCTGCCGCCCGAGGCGCACGACCACGCGGTGTGGAGGCACTGGCGCATGGCCGAGCACGTCGGCCGGTCCTGGTTCGACGCGTCGTTCCTGTGGGCGGAGAGCTACTTCTACCGTCGCCTCCTGCAGGCCGTGGACTACTTCGGCCCCGGGCCCTGGCAGGGCATCGACCCCTTCGCCCCGGCCAAGCGGGCCGAGCTGCACAGCGCGGCCGTCGACGAGGAGCTCCACGCGCTCGACACCCTGCCCGGCCTTTCCCGGGCGGACGAGGCCGCCGCGCTGATCCAGGCCGCCCTCTGGGGCAACCGTGCCGACCTCGGGTTCCTCACCACCGCCGCCGAGTCCGCCCGGTCGACGTCGGGCCTGGTCGCCGACGACACCGACCGGCTGTGGGCCCTGCTCGGCGCCGAGCCCCCCGGCACCGTCGCCGTGATCGCCGACAACGCGGGGCGTGAGCTCATCCCGGACCTCGTGCTCATCGACCACCTGCTGCGCCACGGCCACGCCCATACCGTGGTCCTGCACCTCAAGCCGCAGCCGTACTACGTCTCGGACGCCACCCTCGCCGACCTCGTCGACGCGCTGCGCCGGCTGGCCCGCGCCCCGGGGCACGCCGGCCAGGTCGGCGACCGGCTGTGGCAGGCCATGGCGACCGGGCGGCTCCGCCCCGCCGCCCACCCCTTCTTCTGCGCCCCGCTGCCCTACTCGGCGATGCCCGACGACCTCCGCCGGGACCTGGCCGGGTGCACGCTGACCATCCTGAAGGGGGACCTGAACTACCGGCGGTTGGTGGGCGACCGGCTGTGGCCGCCCACCACCCCCTTCGAGCGGCTGACGGCGTACTTCCCCACCCCGGTGGCCGCCCTGCGCACCCTGAAGTCCGACGTGATCACGGGCCTGACCGCCGACCGGGTCGCCGAGCTCGACGCCACGGGCGACCGCTGGCGCGTCAGCGGCAGCCACGCCCTGGTCCAGGTCCGGGGCGCCTGACCCGAACGGCCCACACGCGGCCCCCGCCGCCGGTGGCATGTGTCTCCTGGCGTCCGTCGCGGGCACGGACGCCGCGAGCCGAGCGCCGGGAGGAACCGCCGTGCCAGAACCCACCCCACCGGAAGCCCACTGGCTCTTCGGCGACCAGCTCGGCCCGCACTTCCTGCCCCGCGGGCGCCCGCTGCTGATGATCGAGGCGCGGTCCGTGCTCCGCCGCCGCCGGTTCCACCGGGCCAAGGCGCACCTGGTGCTCTCCGCGATGCGCCACCGCGCGGCCGAACTCGGCGACCGGGTGCGCTACGTGCGGGCCGACACCTACCGCCAGGGCCTGCGCGAGGCCGCCGACCTCGGCCGGCTGACGGTCCACCACCCCACCTCGCACGCCGCGCTGGCCCTCGTCACTCGGCTGGACCGGGTCGACGTGCTGCCCGCCCGCGGCTTCCTCGTCGGCCAGGAGGAGTTCCGCGCCTGGGCCGAGACCCGTGCCCTCCGCCAGGAGGACTTCTACCGCTGGGTGCGCCGCCGCCTCGGCCTGCTGATGGACGGCGACGAGCCGGCCGGCGGGCGCTGGAACCTCGACCGCGAGAACCGCGAACCGCCGCCGTCCGACGCGGCCACCCTGGACGCCCCCGGCCCCTACCGGCCGCGCGAGGACGACATCGACGCCGAGGTCCGCGCCGACCTCGACCGCTGGGAGCGCGCCGGCGACGTCTCCTTCGTCGGCCGGGACGGACCGCGCCGCTTCCCCGCCACCCGCCGCGAGGCCCGGGCGGCGCTGCGGCGCTTCGTCCGGCACCGGCTCGCCGGCTTCGGCCCGCAGGAGGACGCGATGCTCGCCGACGACCCGGTGATGAGCCACAGCCTGCTCTCCTCCTCGCTCAACCTCGGCCTGCTGGACCCGGCCGAGTGCGTCGCCGCCGCCGAGGCCGCCTGGCGGGCCGGCGACGCCCCGCTGCGCAGCGTCGAGGGGTATGTGCGCCAGGTCGCCGGCTGGCGCGAGTACGTGTGGCACCTCTACTGGCACTTCGGCCCCGACTACCGTCGGGAGAACGTGCTGGGCCACACCGCCCCGCTGCCCGACTGGTTCACGGAGCTCGACGCCGACGTGGTGACGGCCCGCTGCCTCGCCATCGTCCTGGCCCAGGTGCGGGACGTCGGCTGGACCCACCACATCCCCCGCCTGCTGGTGCTCGGCAGCCATGCCCTGCAGCGCGGCTGGGACCCGGCCGCCGTCACCGACTGGTTTCACCGCTGCTTCGTCGACGGCTACGACTGGGTGATGCTGCCCAACGTCGTCGGCATGTCGCAGTACGCCGACGGCGGCCGGATGACCACCAAGCCGTACACCACGGGCGGCGCCTACCTGAACCGGATGAGTGACTACTGCGGCCCCTGCGCCTACCGCCCCGACGTCCGGGTCGGCGACGACGCCTGCCCCTACACCGTCGGCTACTGGTCCTTCCTGGACCGGCACCGCGACCGCCTCGCCGGCACCCCCCGCATGGCCCGCACGATCGCGAACCTGGACCGGCTCACCGACCTCGACGCGGTGCGGGAGGAACACCGACGGCGCGCCGGCGGGGCGCCGTGACCCACGGCGGAGCCGTCAGCGCACGTCGGCGGAGGCGAGCCGCACGAAGTGTTCCAGCGCCTCGCGTGCCCGGTCGCTCAGCCCGCTCAGCTCGGTCTTGTCGGTCGCCTTGTGGGTCCCGCTCGTCAGTTCGTACGCCTGGCGGGCGGCGTCGACGAGCGGTGGGCCGCTCGCGATGAGCTGCACCCGGAACAGCGCGTGCAGGGCGACGCCGCGAAGGCGGTACGCCTCGATGCGGGTCTCGTGCGCGGCGGGGCCTTCCGGGGCCTCGTCCCCGCGGTGCCAGCGGTCCTGCTGGCCCCGCCTGAACTCCGTCACCGCTCCCGCGAAGTCGCTGTACACGGTCATGCGTTCGGAGCGGAGTTGCTGCCGGGCCTCGAACGCCTGGTCACGCGCCGCCGCCTGACGCTGGGACCGCTGGGTCAGGGCGACGCCGAGCAGGGTGCCGAACACCGCTATGAGAGCTGAGAGAACACCGGCCACGGGAGCAGGACACCACAGGATCGGCCGGGAGCCCAGTCCGCGGCCGCCCCACCCGCTCCGGGGCGCGCGGCGACGGCCCCGGAGCGGATTTCCCCCTGGAGGCCGTACGCCGCGTCGACTGGGGAGAAGACGAACGGCCCGCACCCAGTAGGCCGGTCGCCGCTTTCACCGCGCTTTCACGCCGAGGCGGGCCGGCTGGCGGCGTCGAGGACCGCGGGGAGGGTGAGGCCGAGCCGGGCGAGGACCTCGCCGTGGTCGCCGCCCTCGGTGGGCCAGGAGTGGCCGGCGTTGACGCCGGTCACCGCGTGGTCCGGGAGGAGCAGCGCCAGGGCCTCGGCCACGCCGCCCGCCGGGCGGTGCTCCTCGACCACCACGAATCTCCGGTGCAGCGGGGCGAGTTCGGCGGCGGCCGCGGCCAGGTGCTCGTGGTCGAGGTAGCACAGGTGCGCGTGCGCCAGGCCGGGATCGCGTTCCCTGGCCGCCACGCACAGCCGGGTGCCCTCCTCCCCGACCGACACCAGGCAGGTGGCCCCGGGCGGGCCGCGGTGGTCCCAGACCACCGGCGGGATCCGCCCGTCGCCCGTGCCCGGCAGGCTCTCGTAGGCCGCGTTGCGGCCGGTCCGCACGTAGTGCGGCCGGCCGGACGCGGCGGCGTACTCGATGACGGAGCGCATCTCGGCCTCGCCGTGCGGGGCGGCGACGACGACGCCGGGGATGGCGCGCAGCACGGCCAGGTCCTCCAGGCAGTGGTGGGTGGTCCCGAACCAGGCGCCGGAGACGCCGGCGTAGGGCGCGACGACGGTGACGCCCGCCGCCAGGTAGCCGAGGGTCAGCTTCAGGCTCTCCGCCGCCCGCAGGGCCGCGAACGGCGCGAAGGTCGAGACGAACGGCTTGTAGCCGGCGACCGCCAGGCCGGCGGCCATGTCGATCATCGTGGCCTCGGCGATGCCGAGGTTGAAGAAGCGGTCCGGATGCCGTTCCGCGAAGGGGTGCCGGCGGCCGCCCAGGTCGGCCTCGAAGCACAGGACGCGGTCGTCGGTCTCGGCGATCCGGGTGAGCGTGGCGCGGTAGGCGTCCCTGCCGGAGAGCGTCACCTGACCACCCGCTTCCACCTGGCGGCCCTGGCCGCGTCGATCGTCACGTAGTGCGAGGCGGCCTTGCCCTCCACCGCGGGCACGCCCTTGCCTTTGACCGTGTGGGCCACCACGGCCAGCGGCCGCTCGGCGCCCGACCGGTCGTCGGCCAGCACGGCCGCCAGGGCGCCCAGGTCGTGGCCGTCGACCTCGGCGGTGTCGAAGCCGAAGGCGGCGAACCTGCCGGTGAGGTCCGGCAGTGGCGAGATGTCGGCGACCAGACCGTCGTTCTGGCCGCCGTTGCGGTCGACGACGAGGACCAGGTTGCCGAGCCGGCGGGCCGCGGCGACCTGGCAGGCCTCCCACACCAGCCCCTCCTGCAGTTCGCCGTCGCCCGCGACGGCGATGCCGAGGCCGGCCGCGCCGGACAGCCGGCGGGCCATCGCCCAGCCGGCGGCGTACGGCACGCCGTGGCCGAGGCTGCCGGTGGGGAACACCACGCCGGGCACCTTCGGCCCCGGGTGGCCGGTGTAGGGGTGCCCCGCCCGCCCGTAGTGCGGCGCGGGATCCTCGGCGAGCACGCCGCTGACGTGCAGCGCCGCGTAGAGGCCGGCCGCGGCGTGGCCCTTGCTCAGCACGACCCGGGTGCCGTCGTCGCGGGCGGCGCGGTCGAGCGCGGCGACGAGGATGTCCAGCACCGACAGGCTGCCGCCGAGGTGGCAGCCCGTCGGGGTGGCGGCCATGTCGACGACCAGCCGGCGGGCCCGCAGGGCGCGTTCGGCGAGCAGCTGGGTGTGTTCCACCACGAGCGTCATGGCGTGCCCCCGCTTCCCGTGCGGCCGGTGACGGCGAACCAGGTGGCGACCGCGTCGGCCAGCACGCGGCGTGCCGTGCGGTACTCGGCGGCGCCGATCCGTTCGGCGTCCGTGTGGTCGAGCGCGGAGTCCCCGGGCCCGTAGGCGACCATGGGGACGCCGCGCCAGGTGGTGGCGAGCGTGTTCATGTCCGAGGTGCCCTTCTTGACGACGAACGTGGGCCGGATGTCGGCCCGGCCGAACGCCCGGGTGAACGCCCTGGTCAGGGGCGTGGACCGGCCGCCGACGTGGCCCGGGGTGGCCCGCAGCACGTCGATGGCGAGGTCCGGCGCCCGGTGGGCGAGGGCGGTGGCGCGGAGCTCGTCGAGGTCGGCGCCCGGTGGGACCCGGAAGTTGAGCACCCCCGCGGCCCGGTTGACCTCGCGGCCCGGGTGGGTCGACAGGTCGATGACGGCGGCGAGCGCCTCGGGCGCCGCCTTGAGCACGTCGTCGCGGATCTCCTCCAGGGCCCGGACCAGCGCGTCGGGGGCGGTGACCGCCCCCATGCCGGCCGAGTGGCCGCTCGGCACGGCCGCGGTGACCCGCAGCTTGAACAGCCCGAAGTAGCCGAGCGTCAGCTTGCGCGCGCCGCTGGGCTCGCCGACGACGACCGCGTCCGCCGGGTAGTGGTCGCGGGCGTGGAAGGCGCCCCTGGACGAGGACACCTCCTCCTCGACGGCGCCGACGACCCGCAGTTGGCCGTCCTCGGGGACGTCGGCGGCGGCGAGCACCTCGAGGAACGCGGCGAGGCTGGACTTGGCGTCCACGCTGCCCCGCCCTGACAGTTCGTCGCCCGGCAGCCAGCTGACCGGCCAGTGGAACGGCACGGTGTCGAGGTGGCCGAGCAGCAGCAGCCGGCGCGGTCCCGTGCCGCGGGTGGCGACGAGGTTGCCGACCTGGTCGATGCGGGCGTCGATGCCCCGCCGCCCGCACCAGTCGAGCAGGTAGTCGGCCAGCTCGCGTTCGTCGCCCGAGGTGGCGGGGACGGCGACGGCGCGGCTGAGCAGCGTCAGGTCCTCGGCGGGCGGCGGCTCGCGCCAGAACCGGGTCCAGCCGTGCCGGTCGGCCAGCGTGTGCGGTCCGGTGATCGCCACGTCCGCGCTGCCGGCCAGGGCCTGTTCGGCGGCCCGCACCTTCTGCCGCATGCGGCCGGACGCGAACTCCGCGCCCTCGCCCGGGTGCAGGTCGCGCAGCGTGGACGCCGGGTCGGCGGGGTCGCGCAGCAGCCCAGCGGTGCCGGTGACCAGGCGCAGGTGGTCGGCGCCGAGGGCGCCGGCGAGCGCCGCGGCCAGCATGTCGGCGTCCACGTTCAGCGGGGTGTTCAGAGGGGTGTCGCCGCCGGCCTCGTCGCGCACCGGGGGCGACAGGCACACCACGTCGTAGGCGTCGAGCAGCACCCGCAGCCGTGCGGTGTCGACCTCGCTCGGGACGCCGGCCCGGTGGTCCCGGACCACGCTGGCGCGGCCCTCGGCCGAGACCGCGCGCAGCGGCCTGTTGGCCCGCCCGGTGACGAGGCCGCCCTGCGCGGCGACGGCGGTGAACACCGAGCGTCCGTGCGCGGCGAGGCCCGCCTCGACCTGCGGCAGTGTCACCTGCTGGTAGGCGCCGATGATGTGCGGCAGCTCGGCGGGCGGGCAGTAGCGGACCGAGTCGCCGCCGGCCAGCCGCAGCCGGGGGATGGGCCTGCCGAGGGCGCGGTAGTGGCGCTCGATGCCGGTGGCGCCGCCGGCGACCAGCAGCACCCGGGCGCCGCGCGCGACGAGGTCGCTCAGCTCGCCGTGGATGGCGGCCCGGTCCAGCGTGGCGCTTCCCACCTTGACGACGTACAGCGGCCTCATGGCGCCACCGCCGTCCACGGCAGCCCGGCGCCCTCGTCGAGGCCCGCGAGCAGGTTCATCGCCTGGACGGCCTGGCCCGCCGCGCCCTTGACCAGGTTGTCGAGCGCCGCGACCGCCACCACCCGGTCGTCCCGCACGCTGGCGGCGACCTCGGCGACGTTGGAGCCGACGACGGCCTTCAGCATCGGGAAGTCCCGCGGTGTCCTGGGCGACGACTGCACCCGCACGAACGGCCGGCCGGCGTACGCGCGGGCATAGGCGCGCTTGACGTCCAGGGCGGTGACGCCGGGCCGCAGCCGGGCGTAGCCGGTGACCACGATGCCGCGCGGCACGTCGAGGCTGTAGGTGGAGAACTGCAGGTCGAGGTCGGTGCCGCTGAACTCGGCGACGGCGCGGCGGATCTCCGGCAGGTGACGGTGGCCGTGCGGCCGGTGCACCCGGAAGTTCCCGAACCGTTCTGCGGGGTGCTCGGCGGTGTCGCGGCCGCCGCCCGTGGAGCCGGTTTTGGCGTCGACCACGACCCGCGGCTCGGCCAGCGCCCCGGCGTAGAGCGGGTGGAGGGCGTAGAGCGAGGCGACGGCCATGCAGCCCGGCAGGTTGACGAAGCGGCCCTCAGGTGGCGCGTCGGACAGCTCGGGCACGTAGTAGGTGAAGGAGAACGGGCTGTCGGCGGAGGCCGGGTAGTGCGCGCGGATCTCGTCCGCGTCGCGCAGCCGGAAGTCGCCGGCGAGGTTGAGCACCCGCTTGGCGCGCTCGGCCACCCGGGGCAGGACCGCGGGCAGCCGCCCGGCGGGCAGGCAGCAGAACGCGACGTCCACGTCGGGGAGTTCGTCGAGCGGCCGCAGCGTCACCCGGCCGGCCGCCGGGTGGTTGCGCAGCCAGGGGTGCACCGCGCCGAGCGCGGCGCCGGCGTGGCGCTCGGCGGAGGCGAACGTGACCTCGGCGGCGGGGTGGTCCAGGAGCAGCCGGACGAGTTCGCCGCCGGTGTAGCCGCTGGCCCCGACGACGGCGGCGCGGAGGAGTGTGTCAGCCAAGGCGGGCCGCCTTCTCGTACGGCCGCCGGTAGTCGCGGTCGGCGACGAGCTTGCGGATGGCGTCCGGCCGGCGGGCGACCTTGTGGAAGGCGTCGGCGTACCGCCGCACCCGCTCGTACTCGACGGGCGAGCGCAGCTCCCGGCAGAGCACGAGGGTGGTCTCCAACATCCGCAGGGTGACCGGGAAGTCCTCGGGACGGTGGTCGGTGACCGCCTCCGGGTTGAGCGTGAACGGGTACCCGTTGCCGAAGCCGGCCCGGTGCCGGAACGGGAGGTGGCACGGGATCGGGGTGTTCTGCCACTCGCGGGCGGGCACGCCCTCGGCGACCAGCAGCTCGTGCACCGCCTCCTTCACCGCGTGCGCGGGGAGGTCGTCGAGGCCGACGGCCTCCGGCACGAGGGTGACCCGGTACATGTTGTAGGCGTGCGTGTGCCCGTCGGGCACGTGCGGCGGCCGGAAGAGGCCGGTGGCGTCGAGCGCCTCGGCGAGCAGGGCGGCGTTGCGGGCCCGGATGGCGTCGTAGTGCGGCAGGCGCCTGAGCTGGCTGGCGCCGAAGGCGGCCGCGATCCACGACACGCGGTAGTCGATGCCGTGCCGCTCCAGGTAGTCGACGGCGCGCCGGTGGGCCTCGGCGGTGGCGAAGAAGGCGATGCCGCCCTCGCCGCCGAGCGGGAAGTTCTTGTCGGCCATCAGGCTCTGGCCCGCCGCGTCGCCGAGCGAGCCGGCGACGGCGTCGCCGATCCGGGCGGAGTGCGCGTGCGAGGCGTCCTCGACCAGGGCGAGGCCGTGGCGCTCGCACAGGGCCCGCAGCGCGGGCACGTCCGCCGGCAGCCCGTGGACGTGTACGGGCATCACGGCGCGGGTCCTGCCGGTGACCGCCGCGGCCGCCGCCCGCGGGTCCATGCAGTAGGTGTCGGGGTCGATGTCGACGAAGACGGGGACGGCGTGCGCGGCGACGACGGCCTGCGCGGTGGCGATGAAGGTGAACGCGGGGACGATGACCTCGTCGCCGGGGCGTACGCCGGCGCCGACGAGCGCCAGGTGGAGGCTGGCGGTGCCGCTGGCGGTGGGGAGGGCGTGCGCCGCGCCGACGTACGCCCGGTAGGACTCGGCGAAGTCGGCGACGACCTTCTCCGGCGCCTGCCGCTGCGCGAGCAGCAGGCCGAAGACGTCCTCCTTGGTGATGACGGGGAACGGCGTGCGCCGCGCCTCCCGGGGGATCATCGGCTCGCCGCCCAGCGCGGCGAGTTCGCCGGTGACGTCCTCCGGCCGGGGCAGGGGTAACGGGAGGTCGGGGAAGTCGGTTATCACAGCGGGGCTCCAGAGGTGACGGGCGGCGTGCCGGCGCGGGTCAGGGCCATCCGCACGCAGGCGGCGACCAGCGGGCTCAGCCGGTAGTTGAACTGGACGCCGGGGACCAGCTCCGGGTCGGCCTCCTCCTGCGTCCACATGGTGCGCAGGTCGTGGGCGCCGAAGATCTTCAGCCGCTCGGCGCGGGCCCAGACGGTCTCGTCGTCGGTGAGGACGGCGGCGGCCGGGCCGAAGCCGAGCCCCGTGAGGTCGACGACGAGCGCGGGGGCGGTGACCCGCGCGGCCCACTCCCGGAGGTCGCCCGCGGTGTCGGGGCCGAGCGCGATCTCGTCGAACGTGGCCGGCCCGCCGGGTCGCACCCGGACACCGAGCCAGTCGAGGAACGCGGAGGTGCGGGCGTCGATCCCGGGCTGGGTGATCTCGTCCCCGTGGCCGACGCCGAGGCCGGTGAGCGCGGCGTGTACGGCGGCGGTGCGGCTGTTGAGGAGCACGGCCCTGCGGCGGGCGGTCTGCTTGCTCAGCAGGCGTTCGAGGCCGGGCAGTTCCCGGTCGCTCTTCTCGATGCTCATGACGACGCCCGAGGTCAGCGCGCGGGCGAGCACGAGCGCGGTGTCGAACGATGGCATGGTGGCTTACTCCGTCCAGGACGGTCGGCGGAAGTCTCAGGCGGTGACCCGCGCGGAGCCCTCGTGGGCCAGTTCGGCCACGTGGTCGGCCAGGTGGTCGGCGATGGGCACGCCGTGGACGGCCGAGGAACGGGCGAACTCGGGGTTGGCGTTGACCTCGAGGACCTTCAGCCGCCCGTCGGCGGTGTCCCGCAGGAGGTCGACGCCGTAGAAGCCGTCGCCGAGGACCTCGACGGTCCGCCGGCACAGCTGGGAGATCTCGGCGGTGACGTCGGTCCTGGTGACCCGCGCGCCGAGGTGGGTGTTGGTGCGCCAGTCGGCCGAGGCGCGTTCGATGGCGACCACCGGGGTCCGGCCGACGACCACGACCCGCAGGTCGTGCCCCGGCTTCGCCACGTACTCCTGGAGCAGGACAGGGAACGCCTTGCCCGTGGCGTCGACGGACTCACGGCCGCCGATCCACGCCTCGACGCTGTCCCGGTCGGGCAGCAGCGTCACGCCCCGACCCCAGGAGCCGCTGACCGGCTTGACGACCACGGGGTGGCCGACCTCGGCGGCTGTCTCGCGGACCTGGTCGAAGCTGAAGGCGTGGTGGGAGACCGGGTGCGGTATCCCGTGCCGGGCGAAGAGCAGGGCCTGGAGGCCCTTGTCGTTGCAGACGTCGATCGCGGTCGAGGTGTTCAGGGTCGGGACGCCCGCGTGCTCGAGACGGCGCGCGACGGCGGCGCCCTCGGCGTGCGAGAGGTTGCGGACCACCACCAGGGCGGGCGGCTCCCGGCGTCCGGACAACACGGCCGCCAGGTCGTGGGGCAGAGCGAGCTCCGCCCGCAGACCGCGCGCGAGGAGAACGTCGAGCAGCGCCTTCTCCTCGGGCCGCCGCATGGTCGCGGACACCAGGATCTGCGGAGAGGTCACTCGCCCCAGTCCTCTTCCAGCTCGGGCGCGAGTTCGACACGGACCGCGCCGTCCCGGAGTTCGGTGACCTCGTGCTCCTGGCCGCAGCCGGAGCACTCGATGATCTCTCCCTTTTCCCAGTCGGCGGCGACCGTGAAATCCGTGTCGCACACCAGGCACTGCGGAGCGGGAATGCTCGTGGTCATTTTCTCGTCTCCCCATTTTCGCATGGCGGTGCCATGAGCTGCTTTAACGAGAGCTGATGACGCGAAAGCGCGGCGCGCGAGGGTCATTGCGCGCGCACCAGTAACGGTAACGGGTCTGCTCCCCTGGTGTCACGGGTGTCAGACGGTAAAATCTCCTTTACCGTCGGGAAACAATAAGGTGGTGTTGCGGAAAGGCTTCGCCGCATGTCTGTTTCCACAATAAATTCGTGTGAGCGCGACCCGCGCATTCGATCCGTTTTTTCGCATGCCGAAATGATCGACGGCGTGAAAGCCCGTCGAAAACGCGCCGAAAACGCGTCACACGGAGGTGGCGGTGGCCTTCTCGGCCGCGGGCAGCGGCCGGGCGCCCCGCCGGGTGTACCAGAGGGCGCCGCCCGCGAGCGCGACCGGGACCAGCAGGAAGATCCCGGAGAAGAGCAGCACCACGCCCATCACGGCCGCCGCCAGGATGGCGCCGTACCACACCGGCCGGCGGCTGGGCAGCAGCTTCACGCCCGCGACGAGACCCGCCACGGTGACGGCGATGAAGCAGGCCGAGGCGGCGAGCATGACGGAGCCCAGATCGGCCCCGACCAGCAGCGAGACGGCCGAGACCAGAACCGAAAGCACGGCGAGCACGCCCAGGCTGCGCCGGGGGATCTCGCCTGGCAGGTTGCCCTTGGCCATCCAGGCCGGGAGCGAGCCGTCGCGGGCGAGCGCCGCGCCGAGCCTGCTGGCGCCGGCCAGGTAGGCGTTCATGGTGCCGAGCGTGAGCATCGCGGCGAGCGTCGCGGTGAACGCGTTGGCCGCGCCGCCGATCCCCGCCTCCAGCAGGAGGCTCAACGGCACCTCGCTCTCCGCCAGTTCGGGTCCGAGGACCAGGACGCAGGTCAGCGCGAGACCCACGTAGAGGACGCCGATCACCACCAGCGTGAGCAGGGTGACCAGACGCAGGTCCCGCGCCGGGTTGCGGAACTCCCCGGCGAGGTGGGTGACGGCCTCCCAGCCGGCGAACGAGAAGAACAGCAGGCTGGCGGCCGGTCCGACGGCCAGCAGCCCGTGCGGGGCGAACGGCGTCATGTTGCCCGGGTCGGCGTCGGGTAGGGCGAGCAGGCAGGCCGTCAGCAGCAGCAGGCCGAGAAGGCCAACGAGGACCAGCTGGACCCGCCCGGAGACCCGCAGGCCCACCGCGTTGGTGCCGAACGCAGCCGCGAGCAGGCAGCCCGCGAACCCCAGGGCCGCGCCCTGGCCGCCGCCCACCGCGTCCGCGACGTACTGGCCCCCGACGTACGCCGTGACGGGCGCGCCCGCGGGCAGCGCGAAGTAGAACCAGTACCCGACCATGGCCGACGCGCGGTGGCCGTACGCCTTGGACACGAACGTCGCGACGCCGCCGCCGTCCGGATGGTGGGTGCTCATCGCCGCGAAGCTGGCCGCCACCGGCACGCAGAACAGCAGCAGCAGCGCCCAGGCGAGGACGGATGCCGGGCCCGCCTCCTGGGCGGCCAGGGAGGGCAGGGCCAGGATGCCCGCCCCCAGGATCGCACCCACGTACAGCGCCGTGCCCTGACTCACACCGATGCGTGCCGCGCTCAAGCCAACCCCCAGGCTGCTTTCTTTTATGAGAAAGACGCGATGCTAAGCTTCGTAAAACACAGAGCCGGGAGCATGATGCCTCAAAATCTTAAGAGCGACAACCCGGTCTCGCGGGAGCCCCAGCCCACGCTCGACCCGGTCGACCGGGCGCTCGTCAGGCTGCTCCAGGAGTCGGGCCGGATCACCCTCACCGAGCTGTCGCGCCAGGTGGGCATGAGCCCGCCCGGAGTCTCCGAGCGGCTGCGCCGCCTGGAGAAGGCCGGCGTCGTCACCGGCTACACCGCGGTCGTGGACCCCGAGCACCTCGGGTACCGGCTGCGCGCCTTCGTGCGGCTCGCCACGTTCCAACCGCTGGCCAGCCGCCCGGCGTTGGACCGCGTGCTGACCAGGCCGGAGGTCGTCGAGGCCCACCACGTCGTCGGCGAGGACTGCTGGATCTTCAAGGTGCTGGTGCGGGACACCCGGCACCTGGAGGAACTGCTGCTCGCCTTCGCGGCGGTCGGCACCACGACGACGTCCATCGTGCTGTCCTCGCCGGTCGACGGGCGCCCGCTCGTGCCGGCGGACGAACTGGAAGAAGGAGCGGGTGAGGCGCCGTGATCCGGGTCTGTGTCGCCGGAGCGACGGGCTGGACCGGCAGCGCGGTGGCGCGTGCCGTGCTGGACGCGCCTGACCTGGTGCTCGTGTCGGCCGTGAGCCGCACGCACGCGGGCGCCGACCTCGGCGCGGCCTGGGGCGGCGAACCCCTCGGCGTCCCCGTGACCGGCACCGTCAGCGAGGCCCTGCCCGGGGCCGAGGTGCTGGTGGACTACACCTCGCACGAGGCCGTCGGAGCCCACGTGTCCGCCGCGCTCGACGCGGGCGTCGCGGTGGTCGTCGGCTCCTCCGGGCTCTCCACCGCCGACTACGCCGCCATCGACGCCACGGCCACCGCCCGCGGGCTCGGCGTGGTGGCCGCGGGCAACTTCTCGATCACCGCGGCCCTGGCACAGGCCGCCGCCCTCCTCGTCGCTCCCCACCTGCCGTACGCCGAGGTCATCGACTACGCCTCCGAGGGCAAGCGCGACGCGCCAAGCGGCACCGCCCGCGAGCTGGCCGAGCGGCTCTCCGCCACGGACCGTGCCCAGACGCCGCCGTCGGACGGCCACCCCGAGGCGCGCGGCGCCACCATCGGCCGCGTTCAGGTCCACTCGCTGCGGGTGCCGAGCTTCGTGGTGTCCACCGAAGTCGTGTTCGGCCTGCCCGACGAGCGCCTGACGATCCGGCACGACGCCGGCTCCTCGCCCACGCCCTACGTCGCCGGCACTCTGCTCGCGATCCGCGCCGTGCCCGGCCGCGTCGGACTCACCAGGGGCCTCGACGCCCTTCTCCTCGATGCGATCGACCCTCGTTGACAATCCGAACGATCACACCGAGACTCGATCGCATGTATGAGGTCCCGCTCCTGACCAGCGAGCGCTGTGTCGACCTCGTCCGCGTGGCCAGCGCGCGCTGTTGATGCGGCCATCAGCCCCGCGCCGCGCCACCCGCTCACCCAGACGCGATCCCGCCTGACCCTCGCGTGCTGCCACTCGCGCCCGTGGCGCGGCCCGACGCTCTCACCCCCTCAGCGATCGAAAGCAGCACGATGAGCCTGGAATTCCTCTGGTACATCCCCAACACCGTCGAGCCGGGCCACCGCGGCGACGACACCACCGCCGGCTGGGGATCGATCGAGTACTCCACCGAACTCGCCCACGCCGTGGAGGAACACGGCTGGGGCGGCGCCCTGCTCGGCACCGGCTGGGGACGTCCCGACACCTTCACCGTCGCCACGGCGCTCGCCGCCCGCACCACGACCTTCAAGCCGCTGATCGCCGTCCGCCCCGGCTACTGGCACCCCGCCAACTTCGCCAGCGCCGCCGCCACGCTCGACCAACTCAGCCGGGGCCGCGTCCTGGTCAACATCGTCAGCGGCCTCGACAACCCGGCCGCGTACGGCGACACCAACGTCGACCCCGCACAGCGGTACGCCCGCACCAGGGAGTTCCTGCACCTGGTGCGACGGCTGTGGACCGAGGAGGGCGTCACCTTCCACGGCGAGCACTTCCAGGTCACCGACTCCACCGTCGCGCCCCGCCCGTACGCGGTCGGCGGGCGGAAGCACCCCACCCTCTACTTCGGCGGCGCCTCCGCGGCCGCCGAGGAGGTGTCGGCGGCCGAGGCCGACGTCCAGCTCTTCTGGGGCGAGCCGCTGGACGGCATCGCCGAACGCGTCGACCGGCTCAGGACGTTGAGCGAACGCCTCGGCCGCCGGCACCGGCCGCTGGAGTTCGGGCTGCGGATCACCACCCTGGTGCGCGACACCACCGAGGAGGCGTGGCGCGCGGCCGAGGAGAAGGTCGCCCGGATGGCCGGCAACACGTTCGAGGGCGCCACCTGGGCGGGAAACCGCCGGACGGCCGTCGGCCAGCGGCGACTCCTCGACCTCGCCGAGCGCGGCGAGGTCCTCGACACCTGCCTGTACACCACCCCCGGCAAGTTCGGCGGCGGCGGAGCCGCGACCACCTGGCTGGTCGGCTCCGCCGCCGACGTCGCGGCCGCGCTGGAGAACTACCGCGCGCTGGGCGTCACGCACTTCGTGCTGTCCGACACCCCGTACAAGCAGGAGATAGCCCGCCTCGGCGACCAGTTGCTGCCCCTGCTCACTGCGCGAACAGCCAGTCGATGACGGTGTCGTTGGTGTAGGTGGGTATCCAGGAGGCGTGGCTGAACAGGGGAGTGGTGCCGGCGGGGAAGGTGGTGAAGATGTGCCTGCTGCCCGCCGCCTCCGCGCGGCCCCTGGCGTCGGCGGCCGCCGCCTCCTGGACCCGGTCAGGCGCCGTGCCGGCCCACTCGCTCCAGGTCGTCGGGCGTCCTGCGGCCTCCAGCGCCCGGAAGATCCGGTAGTCGGAGCCGGGGGCGTCGTAGGGCACGACGGCGTCGTCGGCGGAGTGCAGGGCCCAGATCGGGAACGCGCCGAGGGCCTCGACGGCCGCCGCCTCGTCGCCCGCGCCGCACACGAGGACGGCGGCGGTGAAGAGGTCGTGGTGCTCGGGCAGCAGGGCCCAGGAACCGTAGGAGCCCATGGAGAGGCCGGTCAGATAGACCCGGCCCGGGTCGATCGCCGGGTTCCGGGCGATGGTCGCCCGCACCAACTCCAGGACTCCTGCCCGCACGTCGGGGCGCCACCACCCTCCGCTGCCCGGTGTCCCCTGGGGCGCCTGGGGGGAGAGGACGAAGGCCGGGTGCCGGGCCTGCCGCGCCGGGTCGGCGAACGCCACGGAGATCTGGTTCCCGGCGATCTGCGCGAAGTTGTCGGCCCCGCTCTCCCCGTGGCCGTGCAGGGTCACCACCAGCGGATACCGCCGCCCGGGCCGTGCCCTGGGCGTGAAGAAGCGGTAGTCCACGGTCACGCCCGATTCGGCCTCGAACGTCGCGGCGGCGTAGTCGTCGACGAGCACGTTCCGCACCCCGGAGTTGACGACCGGTGCGTCGGTCCTGGCGGGCACCCGGGCCGTGAGGTTCTCGACCTGCCGGACCTGGTAGGCCCCGGTCAGGTCGTAGAACCGGGTGAACGTCTCGTTGTAGGCGCCGGGCGCGAGCGGGTCGTCCGGGTCGAGTTCGAGCACCACGTACCTGCCGGGACGCTGCCGTCCCGTGAACCCAGGGGCGTCGTTGGTGTAGGCGCGGACGACCGTACGAGCTCCGGTCCGCGGTTCCGCTCCCGGCCGCGTGAGCGTCACCGTGACCTCGAACGCGCTCGTGGCCACCCGGCCCCGGCCGAGGTCGACGACCCCGTCGTACTCGACCGCGAGGCCCGTGACCTGGTAGCCCTCCGGCCTCACCTCCGCGATGACCGTGGCGTCGATCGCCCGGAGCTCGCGCCCACCGCCCCGCCCCGCCGCCGTCGCCCGCCCCGCGGCGCCGACGACGCCCGGCAGCGACGCGACAAGTCCGGCTGCCCCGAGCATGGTTCGTCTTCTCATGCGGCTACTCCTCGTTGAGTTCGAACTGCCGTGCAGGCTACTCAGCGACGCATGTCTATTCAATATTGAATTAATATTCAGCCGGGATCGAGGACGGCCGAAGGCAGTGGCGTCGGCCGTCCTCACCCGCTCTCGTCCGTCCGTCAGGAGGTCCGTCGGGCCGGCCCGGCCGGCTCGCCGTAGATGACGCCCCGGCCGTTGGTGCCGAAGTAGACCCGGCCGTAGACGCGTGGGTCACCGGTGATGGTGTTGCCGGTCCAGGCGTACTGGTGCTGGTCGTCGTTGATCCGGGTCCACGTGGCGCCGGCGTCGTCGGAGCGGAAGACGCCACGCACACCGCCGATGCGGAGGCTGGCGTAGACGGCCGGATAGGAGGATCCGGGCGCCGGCCTGCCGAAGCCCACGTTGTCGCCCTCCTCGACGCCCGGCAGACGGGTGAAGGAGGCGCCGGCGTCGGTGGAGCGCCACAGCCCGTAGACGCCGCCCGCCTCGCCGCCGCCCAGCCAGATGTCGCCCTCGTGGCCCGGGACCGGCTTGAACCGGACGTTGCCCTCGGCGGGCAGGCCGGTCGCCGGGGTCGCCGTGAAGTGCTCGCCGCCGTCGGTGCTCCGGTAGAAGGTGCCGGCGTGACAGGCGTAGAAGACCACGGGGTTGACGCGGTCCGCGCGCACCAGCGCGCCGGAGGGGACGCCCTGGCAGGCGGTCCACGTCTGGCCCGCGTCGGCGCTCCAGCTCACCGGCGCGCCCGCCGGAGCCCACACGACGCGGCCGCCGTCCGCCGCGATCGCGACGGCGGTGTCCGCGACGCCCGGGTCGGTCAGGCCGGCCGGTTCGCTGCCGGAGGGGGTCCAGGTCGCGCCGCCGTCGGTCGAGATGGCGAAGTGCTGCGCCCAGGCAGCGGTGGGGTGGCCGACCCGGACGATCGTGTGGGGCACGTTCTCGGCGTAGTCCAGCGCGACCGTGGTGCTGAAGGTGGGCGTGTCGTACATGCGCGTGGGGCGGCCGAGGTCCGTGTGCCGGAAGCCGCCGATGTCCCCGAGGCCGGAGAGCAGGTGCGCGCCGGCCGGCGGGCTGATCAGGGAGAGGACCGCGGTCTCTTCCAGGCCCTGGGCGCGGACGTCGATCCGCACGGTGCCGCCGGTGTCCCAGTCGGTGAGGTTGTCGGAGCCGTGGATGGTGGCGCCCGTGCCGTACATGAAGTGGTCGGAGTTGAAGGGGTCGATCGCCAGCGCCTCGGTCATCCAGCCGAGCTTCGGCGTGAACTCGGGTGGGGTGGGGTTGCCGTTCCAGGTCAGCCAGGGGGAGGCCGAGATGTCCATGGTGTAGCGGAAGGTGCGCTCGTTGTTCGCGTCCAGGTCCCAGGCGCGGGTCCAGCTCGCGCCGCCGTCGGTGGAGCGGAAGAAGATGACGTCCGGGTACCAGAGGATCTGGGTGGCCACCATGAGGGTGTCGGGGTTCTGCCGGTCGATGGACAGTCCTGAGTAGCCCCACTGGCAGTCGGGGCTGGTGGACGGCACCGGGCTGACGCGCGTCCAGGTGTCGGTGGCGGTGTCCAGCTTCCACACGTCGCCCTTGGAACCGTCGTACGGACCGGCGGTGTTGCTCGTGGCGAGGTAGAGGTAGCCGTTCTCGTGGTCGAGGACGGCCGTGTGCGGGATGTAGCCGGTGGGCTGTCCTGGCACCCGCTCCCAGGTCCGGCCCGCGTCGGTGGAGCGGTAGAGGATGTTCTCGGTGTCGGCCACCGTGACGTACAGGGTCCGCGTCGCGCGCCCCCGCCGGCCGGCGCGCTTGTCGAACAGCACCTGGAGCACGCCCAGGTTGTCGCCGTTGGGGCCGCCGGTGTCGTTGGGGTCAGGGACGAAGTTCCCCACGTTGGGGAAGCTCTCGACCCTCGCCCAGGTCTCGCCGTGGTCCCCCGAACGCCACAGGCCGTTGCCGCCGCGCACGCCGAGGTACAGGACGCTGTTGCGATGCGGATCGACGGCCAGGCGCTCGCCGATGCCGCGGCCCGGCATGTTCCCGCCGAGACGGAAGGGCAGCATGGTCCTGCGCCAGGTGCGGCCCCGGTCCGTCGAGCGCACGATCGCCGCCATCGTCGGATCCCAGTCGGGCATGGGGTACGTGCCCACGGCCGCGTACACCCGGTCGGGGTCGAGCTCGTCCGTCGCGACGCTGATCACGCCGGTGTGGCCGTAGTGCTCCCAGTCGACCCAGTCGAGCAGGGGAACCCAGCGTCCGGTGCGCTGGTCGAGCCGGTAGGCGCCGCCGATGTCGGTGCGCGCGTAGACCAGGCCCGGCTCGCGCTGGTTGAAGACGATGCCGGTGACGAAGCCGCCGCCGACGATCTCCGCGTTGCGGAAGACGTACCCTCCGGAGGACCGGGCCGAGGCGTTGGCGGTGCGGGCGGTGGCGGTCGGCGCCAGAGAGACGCCGCCGGCGGCGGCCGCGATGGCCGTCGCCGAGAAGAGGACGGCGCGTCTGCCGGGACCACGTGGGGCCGGGGAGGAGGGCGGGGGAAGAGGGGAACTCGGCATGGCGCTCACCTTTCAGGGACGGATGGATGTCCGGCGGGCCGCCGAGGCGGGCGGCACCTCACGCGGAGGAGACGGGGGCGCGCCGAACAGGGGTGGCGAAGGGACCCGCGAGGGCGCGGGGTGATGGCGGCCGGCCGCCGCGCGGGCGCGGGTCCGCGCCCGGGCCCGCCGACGGCCGGCCGCTCGGCGGAAGGCGCCGGCGTCGTCAGCCGGCCGTGCCGGTGACGGTGGTTCCCGACCTGGTCAGCGTGTAGGTGACGGTCTCGCCGCTCCAGAAGTGGAACGTGAGCCGCACCGTGGAGTTGTCGTCGACCGCGTCGAAGAACGCCTGGGGCAGGGTGATCCGGCCCGCTCCGTAGTCGGGCGAGAAGGCGACGCCGAACTCCTTGTAGGACGTCCAGTCATGCGGTCCCGCGTTGCCGCCGCCGGCGTAGACCGCCTCCATGGTGGCGAGTTGGTCGCCGTTGAACGCGGTCGGGATGGTCAGGCCGCCGGTGGTGCCGGAGGCGTTCACCAACTCGGGAGTGGCGTAGCTGATGACGTCCACGTCCCACGGCGCACCGCCGTCGAACTGAAGCGACAGCGTCGCGTTGACGCCGTGCCCCCGGCCCTCCGTGAGGCGTGCCAGGGTCGCGGCGGTGACGGTGAGTTGGTCGCCGTTGACGGTGTAGTCCTGGCCGCGCACCAGCTCCGCAGAGCCGTTGCGGACGGAGGTCAGGTTGTTGCCGTTGGGGTTCAGCGTGAGCGTCGCGTCTGCCGGGGCCTGGCCGGCGCGGACGAAGATCTGGTCGCTGGAGGCCGTCGCCGAGTCCGTGGTCCAGCTGGTCCTGATCTGCCGGTACAGGCTCGGGTCCCGCCAGGTGAGCGTGGAGCGGTCGAGGTGCTGGCCGTTGTCCCACCACATGGTGGTCAGCTGCCGCTGGCGGGCGTAGGAGCCGAAGTACTCGAAGAACTTCAGCATCTCGCCGTGCTGGATGGTGCCGACGCTCCGGTCGAAGCCGAGCAGCCCGTACTCGCCGACGATGACCGGGATGCCCTGGGAGACGAACGTGTCGTACACGCGGTCGAAGTTGGCGGTCACGTCCTGTCGCACCTCGTCGTCGAAGCGGGTGTAGCCGGCGATGTTCGTGCTGAACGGCCAGAAGCCGTAGTAGTGGACGGTGGCCGCGAGGTTGGGGTCGTCCAGCGCGGCGATGGTGTCGACCAGCGGGTCGAGCCTGGCCTGCTCGGAGTTGGTGTGCAGGGTCGGCAGGACGAGCACGCGGTCGGCGTTGTTGCCGCCGGTGCCGCGGACGATGGTGTGGAAGGTGGTGTTGAGCTCGTCCAGCAGCTCGAACTCCTGGGCCTCACCCGTGCTGCCCCGGAACTGCGGCTCGTTGACGCTCTCCAGCAGCAGCTCGGGGGGCGCGTCGCGGAAGCGTTCGGCGATCTGGGTCCAGGTCGCGGTGTAGCGGTCAAGCACCGCGTCGTGCTGGGTCGGCATGTCCAGGATCCACTGCCACGAGTCGTGGTGGGTGTTCAGCAGCACGTACAGGCCCTCGTCCAGGGCCATGTCCACGACCTCCTCGACCCGGTCGAGCCAGGCCGGGTCGATCGGGTAGTCCGGGGCCCCGCCCTGGTGGTCGGTCCAGGTCACGGGCAGCCGGAGGCTGTTGAAGCCCTGGTCGTGGATGGCGGCGAGCAGTTCGCGGGTGATCCGCGGATTCCCCCACGACGTCTCGTCGGGGATGGCGTCCAGGGTGTTGCCCACGTTCCAGCCCGGCTGCATGGCCGCGACCGTCTCCTCCGCGGTGGATACCCGGGGTGAACGCTCTCGCTCGGCCGCCTGGGCCCCGCCCGGGGCGGTGGCCAGCGCGGTGGCCGGGATGGCCGACAGGCCGAGCAGGGCCACCACGAGGGTGGCCAGGAGACTGTGCCTTCGTTGCTTCACCGTCGTCCCTTTCTACGGGGGTGGGGGTCAGGGCGGCTCGTGCCCCAGCGAGGTTGACGAGGAACGACCGCCCCCGGGCGGCGCCTCGGCGTGCCCGGCGGCGGTGGGCGGCGGCATGCGACCGGCCGCGGCGGAGGCGATCGGACACGGGGCGATCGCGCTGGCGGCGATCGCGTTGGGGGTGGGGGAACTTTCTCCGGCTCGGTCCGGGGTGTGGGGTCGGCATGGCGTCAGCGCCCCTCGCGGCTCTGCCTCGTCGCGCGATTCGTCATACGTGTGATGCAAGGTCGAAGCGCTTCAACGTTGGCTGAGGTTAGGAGCCCTCGGCGGGTCGCACAAGCCCTGCGGCAGAACTTCGACGGGGAGCAGTCGGCGACAAGGCCAACGGAAGGCGGCGGGCGTGTCGGGTTGTTGGCGTAGAAGCCTTGACGGAGGCATGGCCAGCTTCGATCATCGAAGCGCTTCGACACCCACGCCCGGGTGGGCGTGGGCGGTGCCTCAGCGCCGGCTCAGCGCGGTGAACGCGAGGCGGAACTCCGTCGGCGCCACCGTGAGCTGGTACTGCGGGAGCGGGCCGTCGTCCCAGGGCTCGGAGCCGAGGCCCTGCTGGGCGTCGTCGACGTTGACCCAGACGGTGTCGCCGGGAACGAGGTCCGTGGTGTGCTCGGCGGCGTCCAGCTGATGGCTGGTCCAGCGGCGGGCGGTGAACCAGAACGAGTCGGTCAGGGCGGTGACACGCACCCCTTCGCCGGCGGCGTCGCGGAGTTCGGCCCAACGGACGTCGGAGCGGGCGCCGTTCTCCTGGGGGCGGACATAGGGGGTCTGTAGGTCGTCGACGGACATGGCGTAGCGGCCGAGACGGGAGGCGGCGCAGGAGTCGGGGTACGCCTCTCCCCGGCCGCCGCCGTACCAGGCGGCGCGGTCGTACTCCGCCGGCAGGCCGAGCAGCAGGCCAAGGCGAGGCAGCGGGCAGGGCCACTCCCCGTCGGGCGTGACGGCGACCTCGAGCAGCAGCTCGCCGTCGCCAGCCGTCCAGCGGTAGTCGGCGTACAGGCCGAGGTCGGTGGCGGCCGGGGCGACCCGGGTGCGGACCGTCAGGCTCTCCTCGTCGACGTCGACCGCGTCGACGCGGTGCCGCATCCGGTGGAGGCCGATCCTCCGCCACGTCGTGCCCAGGGGCTCCTCCGCGAGCCAGGGGGCGCCCCGGTCGTTGTCGGTCGTGGCCCGCCACACGTCGAGGCGCGGGCCCTGGCGGAGGGTGAGGCCGCCGAGCGCGGTGAGCGTGCCGGTCGCGGCGTCGAACACGGCCGGGCCGAGACGCAGGGCGCCGGCCTCGCGGCGCGGGGCGGCGCGGGCGGCGGGCGGCTCGGGGAGGCGTCGGGGCACGGCGGTGAGCTGGGCCCAGGCCACCTCGTGGCCGCGTGCGGCCCACGGGGTGTCGGCGGCGAGCTCGGCGCCGATGGTCCACACGGCCTCGCCCACCAGGTCGCCGCCGGGTGGGGCCGGCAGTTTGACGTCGGCGGAGGCGCCGGGGGCGAGCGGCGGGACGGTCAGCGTGCCGCTGGCCACCGCCTCGCCCTCGACCTCGTAGGTCCAGGTGAAGGCGAGATGGGAGGTGTCGGCGAAGTCGTGGCCGTTGGTGACCGTGATCTCGCCGGCGGTGGTGTCCCCGGTGATGTGGACCGGCTCGATGACCTTCTTGTACTCGACGAGGCCGGGGGAGGGGCTGCGGTCGGGGAAGAGCAGGCCGTCGCAGACGAAGTTGCCGTCGTGGAGTTCCTCACCGAAGTCGCCGCCGTAGGCGAAGTAGGGGCGCCCGTCCGGGGTGCGCCTGGGCAGGCCGTGGTCGATCCACTCCCACACGAAGCCGCCCTGGCAGCGCTCGTAGGTCTCGAACAGGTGCTGGTAGTCGGCGAGTCCGCCCGGGCTGTTGCCCATGGCGTGCGCGTACTCCACGAGCAGCAGGGGCAGCGAACGCCGACGGGCGTCCGACTCGGGGTCGTCAAGCGGCGGCTCCTCGCGGCGGCCGATGGCCTCCACCTCGTGGTGCGGGACATACATCCGGGAGTAGAAGTCGCTGTCGCGGTAGGAGGGGTCGTTCTCGTAGTGGACGGCCCGGGAGGGGTCGCGCTCGCGGATCCAGGCCGCCATCTCCGACAGCCCCTGCCCGGCCGAGCACTCGTTGCCGAGGGACCACACCACCACGGAGGGGTGGTTCTTGTCGCGTTCGACCATGCGCCGGGCCCGGTCGAGCAGGGCGGGGGTCCACCGCTCGTCGGCGACGGGGTTGCCACGCCAGCCGGGGAACGCGCAGAAGCCGTGCGTCTCCAGGTCGCACTCGTCGACGACCCACAGACCCAGCTCGTCGCACAGGTCGAGAAACGCCGGGTGCGGCGGGTAGTGGCTGGTGCGGACGGCGTTGATGTTGTGCCGCTTCATCAGCAGGAGGTCGCGCCGCATCGTCTCCAGATCCAGCGTCCGCCCGGTCTCGGGGTGGAACTCGTGGCGGTTGACGCCACGGAAGAGGATCCGCCGGCCGTTGGCCCTGAACAGGCCGTCCACCACCCCGACGGTGCGGAACCCGATCCGCAGCGGGACGCGCTCGCCCGAGGTCGCCAACTCCCCGTCGTACAGCCTGGGCACCTCCGCGCTCCAGGGCTCGACGGCTACGCTGACCTCCTCACCGGTCCCGAGATCCAGGCCGAGTTCCGGCACGATGACGCGCCCTGGGACGTCGCAGTCGACCCGCAGGGTGCCCAGGCCCGTGGTGTGGTCGTACGCCGCGTGCACGAAGAAGTCGGCCGGCGAACCGGCCGGCCGGTGGTGCAACGTCACGTCGCGGAAGATGCCGGGCAGCCACCACATGTCCTGGTCCTCCAGGTAGCTGCCGGCCGACCACTGGTGGACCCGGACCGCCACCACGTTGCCGCGCCGCCGCAGCAGACTCCCCACCGCGAACTCGTGCGGCAGCCGCGAGCCGGTGAACCATCCGAGCTCCCGGCCGTTGAGCCACACCCGGGCGCAGGACTCCACGCCCTCGAAGCGCAGCACACTCTCCCCGTCCACCGGCCAGTCGTCGGGCAGGTCGAAGACGCGCCGGTGGTCCCCGGTGGGGTTCTCGGTCGGCACCCGCGGCGGGTCGACGGGGAAGGGGTAGTCGCTGTTGGTGTACGCCGGTGCCCCGTGGCCCTGGAGCACCCAGTGGCCGGGCACGGTCACCCGGTCCCAGCCGGCCGTGTCGGCGTCGTCCGCCACGAACCGGGTGTCGGCGCCCTCGGCCGTGTCCGAGAGCCGGAACGCCCAGGAGCCGTTCAACGACAGCCGCGCGGCGTCGGAGCCGGCGTACCAGGCGCGGGCGGGGAGCGTGCCGCTGCCGGGGGAGCGGTCCTCGTAGTAGGGAAGCCGGTCGTCCGCGAGCCGGAAGTCCATGCGTCTCCTCGATGTCGCGCGGCGCGCCCCTCGTGGCCACGCGCCGCTGGTCCTGTCTGAGCTGTCGGGCACCGCCGAGTCGCCAGGGGCAGGCGCGACCGCGGCCCGGGCGGGACCGGCGGGGACGGCTCCCGGCGGTTCGGCGGTGCCGATCGGCCGATCGCTACCGGTCGTCGCGGAGATCCACGAGCTTCTCGAAGAAGAACTCGTGCTTGAGGAAGGACACGTCGTACTCGTGGCCCGGGTAGGGCGGGATGAGCTGGGCGGCCTGGAAGAGGCGCCAGCCGTCGCGCAGGGCGGCCACGCCCGTGGCGTACGGCGGCTCCTCGCTGTCACCCGTGGTCGGGGACGTGCGGCCGGTGCCGTCGTAGCGTGCCCAGCCGAGGACATCGGAGTCCAGCGCGGACGTCGACAGGTACAGCACCAGCACCTGCTGGCGGACGGCCGGATCGGGGACGGGGCTCGCGGCGCTCATGCGGCGGCCGTCCGCGGCCGGTTGGAGACGCGGGTGACCCAGTGTTCGAGGTCGAAGTCCGCGTCGCCGGTCAGGGCCCGCCAGAGCAGGACGCGGTTGTAGCGCTCGAGGCGCCCGGTCGCCTGCTCGTACCAGGGGAAGTGGGCGTCCAGTTCCGCCGCCACCCGCGGATCCGCCAGGTCCGAGGTGTCCCACAGCAGCCGCTGCGGCACGGTCGGGTTGAAGCGGATCTTGAACATGTAGCGCGGGGTGTCGCTGTCGTTGCGCCGGCCGCCGTGCCACAGGCCGTGGTGCAGGAACACCACGGTGCCGGCCGGGCAGACCAGTCGGCTCTGGCCGCGGAGGTTCTGGTACCGGCCGGTGTCGCTCTCGTTGGTCCGCCGCAGGTGGCTGCCGGGAACGCTGAGCGTGCCGCCCATCTCCAGCGTCACCTCGGCCGGGTAGTACATGAGCTGCACGTCGAACGCGTCCGGCCGGACGTCGATGATCGCGTCCGCGTGCAGCGGCTGCGCCTGGCCCTCGCGCGGCTCCCGGACGTGCACCGCGTGGTGGTCGATGTTCGGGTCAGGACCGACGAGGCTGCGCAACGCGCCCGCCACAGAGGGCAGTTCGATGAGCCGTCGGACGAAGGACCCCTCGGGATAAGCCTCGTTCACCGGCGTGCCGTACGGCACCGACGGGATGCCGACCGGCAGCACGTCCAGCGCCTCGGCGTTCAGCTCCGCCGGCACCACCGCGTCCAGCCGCAACGACCCGTGCGCCACGAAACGCGCCATCTGCACCGAGGTGAGCAGATGATCCGTGATTGTCGTTCTCATCATGCGCAGCACGCTAGGCGCGTCTCACGTCCCGCGCGTGGGCCCCGTTCACCCACTACTGGTAGTTTCTCACCGTGCTGGAGGCCGTGGTGTGCCTGGACGAGCCGCCCGTCGTGACAAGCGTCGGCATCGCGGTCCACGGCCTCGCCAGTGACACCGACGTCTTCCGCCTGCCCGACCTGTGGCAACTACACCTCTACCAGTACGCCGCCGACCTGACCGTCGACGGCACCCACCACGCCATCCGCCCCGGCCGCGTCAGCCTCGTGCCCCCGGCCACCACCGTCCGCTACCGCTACCGGGGCCGCTCCCAGCACCTGTACGCCCACCTGTCGCTGCCCACCACCGGCCGGCTCCACACGGTGCCGGTCATGCAGGACACCGGCCCCGAACTGCCCGTGCTCTCCGCCCAGCTGCACCAGGCCCTCGCCGCCTGGCCCAGCACCCCCGTCCGGGCCGCGGCCGAGATCTGGGCCACCCTGTGGCGCGTCGCCCACCTCACCCCGCCCGGCCCACAGGGGCGCCGCGACGGGCAGCACGCCGCCGTCAACACCGCGCTCGCCCACATCGAGGCCCACCTCGCCGACCCCCTCACCGTCCCCGGCATCGCCCGCGCCGCCGGGGTCTCCCACAACCACCTCACCCGCCTCTTCCGCGCCCACACCGGCACCACCGTCATCGCCTACATCCGCCAGCGCCGCATCGCCCGCGCCCGCCACCTGCTGCGCGAATCCACCCTCTCCATCTCCGCGATCGCCACCCAGGTCGGCATCCCCGACCTCCAGGCGTTCAACAAGGCCTGCCGCCGCGAACTCGGCGCCTCCCCCCGCACCGTCCGCCACGGCGGCGGCCCCACCGCGAGCCCTCCACCGGCCCGCCCGCGGTGACCGGCACCCACCCGGACCGCGGCGCGAACACCCCGCTCGGCGGTCGGCGGCAGGACATCGTGACCGAGTGGCATTGCTCTTGCGGCCCGGAAGAAGCGACTGGCACTCTGCCGTGGAGGCTTGAGGGGGGCGTGAATGCCCGCTGCCGGGGGGGTGGGGGGGCAGCACGTGGAACGCGTTTCCAGGATTTCCTTGTGGCTTAGCGTGGCGGCATCAGTCGTGGCCCTGCTGGCCTTTCTCGGAATCGAGAACTACGAGGAGCTGCGGCGGGCGCTCAGCGATGACGCCGAGAATTCCCCGTCGCCCGGCCCGGAGGGGCACGGACCTCTCCGCGACGGGCGGCGCCGACACGGGAGGCACGCCAGATGACGGCTCGGGCGACGGCTCGACAGGGACGTCGGAGTCGAACGGCGACAACAGCGGCGTCCAGTGGACTCCGACGCCGGATCCGACGCTTGAGGCGTACCAGGAGGTCGACGCGGGCGACTGCCTCCACAACTGGATGACCGGGGAGAGTAGTTGGTCCACCGAGGTGCCCGAGGTCGTCGCCTGTGGCGCCGATGGCGCGGCGCTCTGGGTGTCGTACGTTTCGGACACGACCGGCAGTTGCCCGTCGGACGCGGGACGGAGCCACCTGTCGTACACGAGCGACGAGGGCGAGACGGTGGCGCTGTGCGTCAGCCGAAGGTTCGAGGTCGGGCAGTGCTTCCTCGGCGTGCCGGACGGTGGCGCCAACCTCATGAGCTGGGTGGATTGCGACAACAGCAGCGTGCCCGAGCCGTACAGCCAGATATACAGCGTCACCGGTGTCTACGCCGCCCCGGCGAACCACACACCGGGTGAGTGCGCTCGCACGCAGAATGACCAGACCAGCTATGCGTCCTGGTCCGTCGAGGACGAGACTGTTCTGGTCTGTGCCGTCGTGTACGCCAACTGAGCCGCCTCCCGCTCCCGGCGCCACCCGCGCACACAGCGAAGCCCCGCACCAACCAAACAGGCTGGTCGCGGGGCTTGTTGGCACCTCGTGCGAGGTGCCCCCGGCAGGATTCGAACCTGCGCACACGGCTCCGGAGGCCGTTGCTCTATCCCCTGAGCTACGGGGGCGACGGGAAGAACAGTACCAGCTCGGGGAGGGGGGTCCGCACCGCGGTTTCCGTACGTGGGTGCGGGAGGGGCTACTCCCGGGTAGAAGTTGGGGAAAGGCCGGACGGGGAGGGTGGTACGCGCTTACTCTGGCTGTGTGCCAGGCGCTTCAGGGCGGGTTCTCGTCGTCGACGACAGCAAGGTCGTCCGGCAGTTGATCAGGGTCAATCTCGAGCTCGACGGGTTCGAGGTCATGACCGCGTCCGACGGCGCCGAGTGTCTGGAGGTCGTGCGGCTCTTCCGGCCCGACGTGATCACGCTGGACGTCGTGATGCCGCGGCTCGACGGGTTGGGGACCGTGGGCCGGTTGCGGCTCGATCCGGTGACGTGGGACATCCCGTTGGTGGTGGTCAGCGCCAGCGTCGGTGGTGGGCGGCGGCTGCCGGAGGGGGTCGACGCGGTGGTGGCGAAGCCGTTCGAGCCGGCCGAGTTGGTGATCCTGGTGCGCCGGCTGTGTGAGGAGCGGCGGCGGGAGGCTGTCCAGCTGGCAAAACGGCTCGCGTAGCGGGGGAGCGGTTCTCGTACGCTGGCTCCGTGACCCCCGATGTGATTGCCGGTGCGCTGCGTGACGCCGCGCGCGAGTTCGGCGTGGGGGAGGCCAGGGTCGCGCTGCGCTGGCGGGGCGGGGTCTGGACGACCGGGGTGGCGCTCCAGGTGGCCCAGCGGGCCGGGCGGTCGGCCGGGGAGGTCGTGGGGCGGCTGCGGGAGGCGTTGCTGGACGTGCCCGGGGTGCGGGCCGTGGAGGTCTCCGGGGGCGGGTTCCTCGGGGTGCGGCTCGCGGAGGGCGGCGAGGCGGCGCTGGTCGAGGAGATCGTGCGGCGGCCGCGCGCGGTGGCGGTGGCCGAGGATCCGCGACGGGATGTCGAGCGGTGGGCCGCCGTGGCAGGTGGCGGGGAGTTGCTGACGCAGCGGGAGCGGAATCCGCTGTTCCGGGTGCGGTATGCCCAGTCCCGGGCGTGCGCGCTCGTCAGGGAGGCGGCCCGGATAGGTCTTGCGCCCGAGCCGGGGCGCGTGCCGGGGGAGGACGCGCTGGTGGGGGCGCTGGGGGAGCACCCGTGGCGCGGGGAGCCCACACGGGTGGCGCGGTCGCTGGTGCGCGTCGCGGACGCGTTCGGGGGGAGCGAGGCGATGCGGCGGGCGCTGCCGTGGGGGGACGAGAAACCCTCGGCCGTCCACCGGGCCCGGCTGGCCCTCGCCCAGGCCGCCGGGGTGGTGCTGGTCGACGGCCTGACCCAGCTGGGCGTCAGTGCACCCGAACACGTGTGAGAAGTGTGAGAAGAGAGTCCCATGAGTCGTTCCGCCCACCCGGCAGGACCCAGGCACGGCGACGTACTGCCCGAGGGTCACTACTCGGCGCCGCCCGCCGACCTCAACGCGCTCGACGAGAAGGTCTGGGCGCGGACCGTGGAACGTGACCGGGAGGGGCAGGTCACGGTCGCGGGCGTGGGGGTGAAGGCGCTGGCCGAGGAGTTCGGCACGCCGGCGTACTTCCTGGACGAGGCCGACTTCCGGGCCAGGTGTCGGGCCTGGCGGGAGGCGTTCGGCGCCGACGCGGACGTCTTCTACGCCGGTAAGGCCTTTCTGTCCCGCGCCGTGGTGCGCTGGCTGACGGAGGAGGGGCTCAACCTGGACGTCTGCTCGGGCGGGGAACTGAGCACGGCGCTGGCCGGCGGGATGCCGGCGGCGCGGATCGCGTTCCACGGCAACAACAAGTCGGTGGTCGAGATCGAGCGCGCGGTCGGGGCCGGGGTCGGGCGGATCGTGGTCGACTCGTTCGAGGAGATCGAGCGGGTGGCGGCGGCCGCGCGGGCGGCCGGCGTGGTGCAGGGCGTGCAGATCCGGGTGACGGTCGGCGTCGAGGCGCACACCCACGAGTTCATCGCCACCGCGCACGAGGACCAGAAGTTCGGCCTGTCGCTGGCCGGCGGGACGGCGGCCGAGGCGGTGCGCCGGGCCCTGGCCGAGGACAGCCTGGAGCTGCTCGGGCTGCACTCGCACATCGGTTCGCAGATCTTCGACATGTCGGGGTTCGAGGTGTCGGCGCGACGCGTCGTCGGGCTGCTGGCCAGGATCAGGGACGAGCACGGCGTGGAGCTCCCGGAGATCGACCTCGGCGGCGGGCTCGGCATCGCCTACACCTCGGACGACGACCCGCAGGGCCCGGCGGAGATCGCCAAGGCGCTGCGCGAGATCGTCGGCCGGGAGTGCGAGGTGGCGGGCCTCGCCATGCCGCGGATCTCGGTGGAGCCGGGGCGGGCGATCGTGGGCCCGACGGCGTTCACGCTCTACGAGGTGGGGACGATCAAGCCGCTGCCCGGGCTGCGCACCTACGTGAGCGTGGACGGCGGCATGTCGGACAACATCAGGACGGCGCTCTACGACGCCGAGTACGCGGTGGCGCTGGCCTCCCGCGCGTCCACGGCGCCCCCGATGCTGGCGCGGGTGGTCGGCAAGCACTGCGAGAGCGGCGACATCGTGGTCCGCGACGCCTACCTGCCGGCCGACACCGCCCCCGGCGACCTGCTCGCGGTGCCGGCCACCGGCGCCTACTGCCGCTCCATGGCCAGCAACTACAACCACACCCCGCGCCCGCCCGTGGTCGCGGTGGCCGACGGCCGGGCCAGGACGATCGTGCGGCGGGAGACCGAGGAGGATCTCCTGCGACTCGACGTCGGCTGAGGAGAAGTAGTCCGCATAGTGAACCGCGGTGCGGGGATCTTTCGCGGGTGCGTGAGACTGGAAACGACACGTGAGCTGAAAGGCGAGGTCGGATGGTGCGTACTCGGCCGTTGAAGGTGGCGCTGCTCGGATGTGGAGTCGTCGGCTCCCAGGTGGCCCGCCTGATGACGACGCACGCCGACGACCTCGCCGCCCGCATCGGCGCCCCCGTCGAGCTGGCCGGGGTGGCCGTGCGCCGCCCGTCGAAGGCGCGTGGCGGGGTCGCCCCGCACCTCGTCACCACGGACGCCGCGGGCCTCGTCGGGCGCGGCGACATCGACGTGGTGGTGGAGCTGATCGGCGGCATCGAGCCGGCCAGGAGCCTGATCGATGCCGCGTTCGAGGCCGGCGCGAGCGTCGTCACCGCCAACAAGGCGCTGCTCGCCCAGGACGGCGCCGCGCTGCACGCGGCCGCCGAGAAACACGGCGCCGACCTCTACTTCGAGGCCGCGGTGGCGGGCGCGATCCCGCTGCTGCGGCCGTTGCGCGAGTCGCTGGCCGGCGACAAGGTCAACCGGGTCCTCGGCATCGTCAACGGCACCACCAACTTCATCCTGGACCGCATGGAGTCCAGCGGCGCCGGCTACGGCGAGGCGCTGGAGGAGGCCACCGCGCTCGGCTACGCGGAGGCCGACCCGACGGCGGACGTCGAGGGCTTCGACGCCGCCGCCAAGGCCGCGATCCTCGCCGGTATCGCCTTCCACACCCGGGTCCGCCTGGACGACGTGCACCGCGAGGGGATCACCGAGGTCACCGCGGCCGACATCGCCAGCGCCCGCAAGATGGGCTGCACCGTCAAGCTGCTCGCGATCTGCGAGCGCGCCGAGGACGGACGCTCGGTGACGGCGCGGGTGCATCCGGCGATGATCCCGCTCGCCCACCCGCTGGCCTCCGTGCGGGAGGCGTACAACGCGGTCTTCGTCGAGGCGGACGCGGCCGGGCAGCTGATGTTCTACGGTCCTGGCGCCGGCGGCGCGCCCACGGCCTCGGCGGTGCTCGGCGACCTGGTCGCGGCCTGCCGCAACAAGCTCACCGGCGGCCGTGGGCCCGGCGAGTCGGCGTACGCGCGGCTGCCGGTCAGCCCGATGGGCGAGGTGGTCACCCGCTACCACATCAGCCTCGACGTCGTTGACAAGCCGGGTGTGCTGGCCCAGTGCGCCACGGTCTTCGCGGACCACGGGGTGTCGATCGACACCGTCCGTCAGACCGGCAAGGACGGCGAGGCGCAGCTCGTCGTCGTCACCCACCGGGCGCCCGACGCCGCGCTGAGCGGGACCGTCGAGGCGCTGCGCAGACTGGACACCGTGCATGGCGTCGCGAGCATCATGCGCGTCGAAGGGGAGTAGGACCACCGCATGAGCAGCATCACCACCAGCACCAGCCGTCAGTGGCGCGGCGTGATCGAGGAGTACCGCGACCGGCTGCCGGTGACCGACGCGACGCCCGTGGTGTCGCTGCGCGAGGGCGGCACCCCGCTGGTGCACGCCCAGCAGGTCTCCGAGCGGGTCGGCTGCGAGGTGCACCTCAAGGTCGAGGGCGCCAACCCCACCGGATCCTTCAAGGACCGCGGCATGACCATGGCCATCTCCAAGGCCAAGGAGGAGGGCGCGCAGGCCGTCATCTGCGCCTCCACGGGCAACACCTCCGCCTCCGCCGCCGCCTACGCGGTGCGCGCCGGCATGGTCTGCGCGGTGCTGGTCCCGCAGGGCAAGATCGCGCTCGGCAAGATGGGCCAGGCGCTGGTGCACGGCTCCCGGATCCTCCAGGTGGACGGCAACTTCGACGACTGCCTGACGCTGGCCCGCGGCCTGTCGGAGAAGTACCCGGTGGCGCTGGTCAATTCGGTGAACCCGGTGCGCATCGAGGGCCAGAAGACGGCCGCGTTCGAGATCGTCGACATGCTGGGCGACGCGCCCGACATCCATGTGCTGCCGGTCGGCAACGCGGGCAACATCAGTGCGTACTGGAAGGGTTACCGCGAGTACGCGGCGGACGGCCCCGCCACTCGCACCCCGCGCATGTGGGGCTACCAGGCCTCGGGCGCGGCCCCGATCGTGCGCGGCGAGCCGGTGAAGGACCCGTCGACGATCGCCACCGCCATCCGCATCGGCAACCCGGCCTCCTGGGAGCTCGCGGAGCGCGCGCGGGACGAGTCGGGCGGCCTCATCGACGAGGTGACGGACCGTCAGATCCTCGCCGCCTACCGGCTGTTGGCCGCCGGCGAGGGGGTGTTCGTCGAGCCGGCGTCCGCGGCGTCCGTCGCCGGGCTGCTGAAGGCGGCCGAGCAGGGCCTGGTCGACCCCGGCCAGCGCATCGTCTGCACGGTCACGGGCAACGGCCTGAAGGACCCGGACTGGGCAGTCGCGGGCGCGCCCCGGCCGGTCACCGTGCCGGTCGACGCGGACGCGGCGGCCGCCCGACTCGGCCTGGCCTGACGCGCGACCGACCGTGGGAGGGCGGCGGGGTGAGCGGCGACACCACGCCGCCCTGTATCGCGTCTGAACCTTCCTTCGATAGGCTGGTATTCGTCCTCCGCAGTGGGGCACCACTCGCGCCAGACGTCAGCGCCCCGGACAGTCAGTTCCGTCCACCGGCGCGGTGCGGGGAGGGGGACATGCCGCACATCTCACCAAGGAGAGTCATCAAGCGATGGCCCATCCCGCCTTCCGCGCCGCCGCCGTGCGGGTGCGCACCCCGGCGACCAGCGCCAATCTGGGCCCGGGTTTCGACGCGCTGGGTCTGGCCCTCGGGCTCTACGACGACGTCGTGGTCCGGGTGGCGGACGCGGGGCTGCACGTCGACATCGCCGGCGAGGGAGCCGACACCCTCCCGCGCGACGAGCGCAACCTGCTGATCCGCACGCTGCGCACCGCCTTCGACGCGCTGGGTGGTCAGCCGCGCGGTCTCGAGGTCGTCTGCGCCAACCGCATCCCGCACGGCCGCGGCCTCGGCTCGTCCTCCGCCGCGATCTGCGCCGGCCTGGTCGCCGCCCGCGCCGTGACCACGGGCGGCGAGGCCAAGCTCGACGACGACGCGCTGCTCGAGCTCGCCGCCGAGATCGAGGGTCACCCGGACAACGTCGCCGCCTGCCTGCTCGGTGGGTTCACGCTCGCCTGGGGCGAGGGCGGCTCGGTCCGCGCCATCCGGATGGACCCGTCGCCCGAGGTGACGCCGGTGGTGTTCGTACCGGCCGAACCGCTGGCCACCGAGACCGCGCGCGGGCTGCTCCCGCGCACCGTGCCGCACGTGGACGCCGCCACCAACGCCGGGCGCGCCGCGCTCCTGGTGGAGGCCCTGACCAGGCGTCCCGAGCTGCTGCTGCCGGCCACCGAGGACCGGCTGCACCAGGAGTACCGGGCCTCCGCGATGCCCGAGAGCATGGACCTGGTGAACCGGCTGCGGGCCGACGGCGTGCCGGCCGTCATCTCGGGCGCCGGGCCCACCGTGCTGGCCCTCGCCGAGGAGGGTGCCGCGGACAAGATCTCCCGTCTGGCCGGGGACGGTTGGACGGCGAACCGGCTCGACCTCGACACGGCGGGGACCTGCGTGTTGCCGCTGGCCGGGGCCGGGGCCGCCCAGTGACGCGACCGGGCGCCGAGCAGGCGGCGGATCGCGTTCCTGGCTGGGCGATCGGGCCAGATCGCCGCAGATCAGCCGGGATCGCCGGAGATCCCGAACCGATCGCCGAGAGGGGGAATGAAGGCAGGATCCGGTAGTGTTAATCTCATGTCTGCATCAGACGCCCTGGTGGGCGTCGTGCGGAATTCCGGGGTCCCACATCCTGGGGCCACCTCTTTCTTCCGGGAGCCTCCATCATCTGCCTGAGCAGCCTGCCTGGCGGTGCTGAGCACGCTCCGGAACGGTGCGGCGGTTCGCTGCGACGTCCTCCCGCACCACTCATGTACTGATCTTCCGCCGCGATCACAGGCGGGATTACCGCACCGGCCGGCCCGCCGCACAGGGGCCGAAGCCGGACAGCACGACCGGTCGCCGAGCCAGACAGGCCGACGTCCGCTCCAGGGAAGGACCCTTCGTGAGCGACACCACCGATCTGATGGGCGTGAGTGCCGACACCGCCGACAAGTCCGCCGGTGCTGCCACCGCGTCCGCCACGGACGCTCCTGCCGCCACCGCCGCGCCTCGGCGTCGGCGTGCCGGTACCGGCCTCGAGGGCATGGTTCTGGCCGAGTTGCAGCAGGTCGCCGCCAAGCTGGGGATCAGGGGCACCGCGCGGATGCGCAAGAGCCAGCTGATCGAGGTCATCAAGGAGAAGCAGGCCGCCGGGTCCGGCGGCGCCGGGGCCGCGAGCGCGGAGGCCAAGCCGGCCGAGGCCGCGCCCGCCGCCACCGAGAAGCCCAAGCGCCGGACCACCTCCCGGGCGCGCACGGGCGACGAGGCCACCGCTCAGCAGCAGATCGAGATTCCCGGCCAGGCGGCCGAGGGCAAGGCCAAGGCCGTCAACGGCACGGCGCCCGCCGTCGAGTCCGAGCGCGCCGGCGCCGAGGCCGCGCCGGCCGGTGACGCGGGCCGCGCCGAGGGACGTGGCGAGGGTGGCAAGGGCGACGGTCAGGGCGAGCGGCAGCAGTCCAAGCGGGAGCGCGGACGGCGCGACAAGGGCGGTGCCGGTCAGCACCAGGGCGGCCAGGGCGGCCAGGGTGGTCAGAACCAGGGCCAGGGCGGTCAGGGGGCGGCCAAGGACGGCCAGGGCCAGGGCAAGGACGGTCAGGGCCGGGGCGGTCGGGACCGGGACCGCGATCGGGATCGCGACCGGAGCCGGGACAACCGGGACCGCGACCGAGACCGTGACCGCGATCGGGACCAGGACGACGACTTCGACGGCGGACGCCGCGGTCGCCGCGGCCGCTACCGCGACCGGCGTGGTCGCCGCGGTCGCGACGAGGTCGCGGAGCCGCAGGTCGCCGAGGACGACGTGCTGATCCCCGTCGCGGGCATCCTCGACATCCTCGACAACTACGCCTTCGTCCGCACCTCCGGCTACCTGCCGGGCCCCAACGACGTCTACGTCTCGCTCGCCCAGGTCCGCAAGAACGGCCTGCGCAAGGGTGACCACGTCACCGGCGCGGTGCGGCAGCCGCGCGAGGGCGAGCGGCGCGAGAAGTTCAACGCGCTGGTCAGGCTCGACTCCGTCAACGGCATGGCCGCCGAATCCGGCCGCGGCCGCCCGGAGTTCAACAAGCTGACCCCCCTCTACCCGCAGGAGCGGCTGCGCCTGGAGAGCGACCCGGGCGCGCTGACCACCCGGATCATCGACCTCGTCTCGCCCATCGGCAAGGGCCAGCGCGGTCTGATCGTGGCCCCGCCGAAGACCGGCAAGACCATGATCATGCAGGCGGTGGCCAACGCCATCACCCACAACAACCCCGAGTGCCACCTGATGGTCGTCCTCGTCGACGAGCGTCCGGAAGAGGTCACCGACATGCAGCGCTCGGTGAAGGGCGAGGTCATCTCCTCGACCTTCGACCGGCCCTCCGAGGACCACACGACGGTCGCCGAGCTGGCCATCGAGCGCGCCAAGCGGCTCGTCGAGCTCGGCCACGACGTGGTCGTGCTGCTCGACTCCATCACCCGCCTCGGCCGCGCCTACAACCTGGCGGCGCCGGCCTCCGGCCGCATCCTGTCCGGTGGTGTCGACTCGGCCGCGCTCTACCCGCCGAAGAAGTTCTTCGGCGCGGCGCGCAACATCGAGGACGGCGGCTCCCTGACCATCCTGGCCACCGCGCTGGTCGAGACCGGCTCGCGGATGGACGAGGTGATCTTCGAGGAGTTCAAGGGCACCGGCAACATGGAGCTCAAGCTCGACCGCAAGCTCGCCGACAAGCGGATCTTCCCCGCGGTGGACGTGGACGCGTCCGGCACGCGCAAGGAGGAGATCCTGATGGGCAGCGAGGAGCTGGGCATCGTCTGGAAGCTGCGGAGGGTGCTGCACGCGCTCGACCAGCAGCAGGCGATCGAGCTGCTGCTGGACAAGATGAAGCAGACCAAGTCCAACGCGGAGTTCCTGCTGCAGATCCAGAAGACGACGCCGACGCCGAACGGCGACTAGCGCCCAGACGCCCTGGCGCGCGTCCGGCACACGGTGGTGGGGGCGTGGCCGCTCCCACCGGCGCCGCCGGTGCGGTGCTTTTCCCCGCCCACCCGCCCCTTTCCGGGGCGGGTGGGCGGTTTTCGTGCGGGTGCGGGCCCGCACCCGGGTGGGCGAGGTTCTACCCCACCCACCCGCCCTTTCTGGTGGCCCCGCGCCGCGGGTGGCCCGCTGTGCGGGCCTGCGGTCGGTGATCGACGGGCGGGAAGTGGGGGGCGCGGTCACACTGGGGAGGTGGCTCCACGAGTGGATGGCGCGTCGTCCAGACGGCGGCTGTGGCGCCTGGTGCGGGTGGGTGGGCTGTGTCTGGCGCTGCTGGTGCTGCTGGCGGGGGCTGGGCTGACCGCGCTCTACATCAAGTTCGACCGGAACATCTCGCAGGTCGACATCGACGGCGCCCTCGGCCATGACCGGCCGGCGGACAGTCCCAACGGTTCCATGGACATCCTGGTGCTCGGCTCCGACTCCCGCGCCGGCACCGACGGCGAGTACGGCCGGCACTCGGGGGCCAGGGCCGACACCGCGATGATCGTGCACCTCAACGAGGCCAGGGACGCCGCCACCGTCGTGTCGATACCGAGGGACACCCTGGTCGAGCGGCCGAGCTGTGGGGGAGAGCCGGCCAGGAAGCGCACCATGTTCAACGAGGCCTACAGCGTCGGCGGGCCGGTCTGCGCCGTGAAGACCGTGGAGAAGCTGACCGGCGTGCGCATGGACCACTACCTGGAGGTCGACTTCGAGGGCTTCTCGCGGCTCGTCGACACGCTCGGCGGCGTCGAGGTCACCACCACCCAGGCCATCAGGGACGAGGACAGCAAGCTCGACCTGGCGGCCGGCACCCACACCCTCGACGGGGAGCAGTCGCTGGCCCTGGTACGCACCAGGAAGGCGCTCGCCGACGGCAGCGACCTCGGCCGAATACGGCTCCAGCACTCGTTCGTCAGGGCCCTGGCCAGGCAGGTCGGCGGCATCGGGCTCTTCACCGACCCGCGCCGGCTCTACGACATCGCCGACACCGCCACCCGCTCCGTCACCACCGACTCGGGGCTCGGCTCGGCCGCGGACCTCGCCGGGCTCGCCCGCACCCTCAAGGGCATCGACGCGGAGTCGATGACCATGCTGACGATGCCCGTGACCTTCGATCCGAAGGACCCCAACCGGGTCGTCGCCATCGAGCGGCAGGCGACCCAGGTCTGGTCCGCGCTGCGCGCCGACCGGCCGGTGCCAGGCTCGGCGACCGAGGGCTCGGCGGCCCAGCCCCAGCCCAGCGAGCGCGAGGTGATCGCGAGGGAATAGCGGGGGCCAGGGGGCCGTTTTGGAGGGTGCGCACCAGTGCTGGCAGACTGGAGCGTCGGCCCCGGTTCACGGCGCGCATCCCGCGTGCCGACCCGGCGCCCTCCCGAACCTAGGAGAGACCCTTGAAGCGCGACATTCACCCGGCGTACGTCGAGACCCAGGTCAGCTGCACCTGTGGCGCCTCGTTCACCACCCGCTCCACCGTGAGCAGCGGAACCATCCGCGCCGACGTCTGCTCGGAGTGCCACCCGTTCTACACCGGCAAGCAGAAGATCATGGACACCGGTGGCCGCGTGGCCCGTTTCGAGGCGCGCTTCGGCAAGAACGCCGGGTCCAACCGCAAGTAGCGACCCCGACGGCGCCGGGCCCGGCCGCCCGTCCTGGGAGACCAGGAGGCGGCCGGACCGGCGCCTTTCGCGTCCCGCAAAGCCACCGTTACGCAGAGCTCAGGAGCAGTCACGATGTTCGAGGCGGTCGAGGAACTCGTCGGCGAACACGCCGACCTGGAGCGACGGCTCGCCGACCCCGGGATCCACGCCGACCAGGCCGCGGCCCGCCGGCTCAGCAAGCGGTACGCGGAGCTGACCCCGGTCATCACCACCTACCGCGCCTGGAAGGGCACCGGCGACGACATCGAGGCCGCCCGCGAACTCGCCGCCGAGGACCCGGAGTTCGCCGACGAGGTGAAGGAGCTCCAGGCCCGCCGCGACGAGTTGACCGACGAGCTGCGGCTGCTGCTCGTGCCCCGCGACCCGGCCGACGACAAGGACGTGATCCTGGAGATCAAGGCCGGCGAGGGCGGCGACGAGTCCGCGCTGTTCGCCGGCGACCTGCTCCGGATGTACCTCCGCTACGCGGAGCGCGTCGGCTGGCGCACCGAGATCATCGACGGCAACGAGTCGGACCTCGGCGGCTACAAGGACGTGTCGGTGGCCGTGAAGAGCCGCGGCACCCCCGCGCCGGGACAGGGCGTCTGGGCCCGGCTGAAGTACGAGGGCGGCGTGCACCGGGTGCAGCGGGTGCCGGCCACCGAGTCCCAGGGCCGCATCCACACCTCGGCCGCGGGCGTGCTCGTGCTGCCCGAGGCGGAGGACGTCGAGGTCGAGATCAACCCCAACGACCTGCGCATCGACGTCTACCGCTCCTCGGGGCCCGGCGGCCAGTCCGTCAACACCACCGACTCCGCGGTCCGCATCACCCACCTGCCCACCGGCATCGTCGTCTCCTGCCAGAACGAGAAGAGCCAGCTGCAGAACAAGGAGCAGGCGCTGCGCATCCTGCGCGCCAGGCTGCTCGCGGCGGCCCAGGAGGAGGCGGACCGCGAGGCGTCCGACGCCCGCCGCAGCCAGGTGCGCACGGTGGACCGCTCGGAGCGGGTACGCACCTACAACTTCCCGGAGAACCGGATCTCGGACCACCGGGTGGGCTTCAAGGCGTACAACCTCGACCAGGTGCTCGACGGCGAGCTCGACGCGGTGATCCAGGCCTGCGTGGACGCCGACTCCGCCGCGAAGTTGGCGGCGGCGCAGTGACCGTGAGATGCGTAGGGTGGGCAGCGTGACTGCATCAACCGGGCGGCCCGCCGGGGCGCCCTCCGGCCGCGGGGCGACCCGCTCCCTGCTGCTGGCCGAGGTGGCGCGGGCCACCCAGCGGCTGGCCGACGCCGGGGTGCCATCGCCGAGGTACGACGCCGAGGAGCTCGCCGCCTTCGTGCACGGCACCGAGCGCGGCCGGCTGCACTCCGTGCCCGACGCCGACTTCGACGCCCGCTACTGGGAGGCCGTGGCGCGCAGGGAGGCGCGCGAGCCGCTCCAGCACATCACCGGGCGCGCCTTCTTCCGCTACCTCGAACTCCAGGTGGGCCCCGGGGTGTTCGTGCCCCGGCCCGAGACCGAGTCGGTGGTCGGCTGGGCGATAGACGCGGTGCGTGCCATGGACGTGGCCGAGCCGCTGATCATCGACCTGTGCACCGGCTCGGGCGCCATCGCGCTGGCGCTGGCGCAGGAGGTGCCGCGCTCCCGCGTGCACGCCGTGGAGCTCGACGAGCGGGCGCTGGACTGGGCCAGGAGGAACGCCGAGGGCAGCCGCGTCGTCCTGCACCACGGGGACGCCCGCACCGCCCTGCCCGAGCTCAACGGGCAGGCCGACCTGGTGATCTCCAACCCGCCCTACATCCCGCTCGGCGAGTGGGAGCACGTGGCCCCCGAGGCCCGCGACCACGACCCGGAGCTCGCCCTGTTCTCCGGCGAGGACGGCCTGGACACCATCCGGGGTCTGGAGCGGGCGGCGCACCGGCTGCTGCGGCACGGTGGCATGGTGGTCATCGAGCACGCCGACACCCAGGGCGGCCAGGTGCCCTGGATCTTCACCGAGGACCGCGGCTGGGCCGACGCCGCGGACCACCCCGACCTGAACAACCGGCCACGATTCGCCACGGCGCGTCGGGTCGCGCGGTGAGAGGAGGACCCTCAGTCATGGCACGTCGTTACGACTGCTCGGACCCGGTCGACCGCAAGCACGGGCTGCGGGAGGCCGCTTCCGCCGTGCGGCGCGGCGACCTCGTCGTGCTGCCCACCGACACCCTCTACGGGGTCGGCGCCGACGCCTTCAACACCGGGGCCGTGGGCGACCTGTTCGAGGCCAAGGGCCGCAGCCGCGGCCTGCCGTCGCCCGTGCTGATCGGCTCGCCCAACACCCTGCACGGCCTGGTCACCGACTTCTCGGAACGCGCCTGGGAGCTCGTCGACGCGTTCTGGCCCGGCGCGCTCACCATCGTCGCCAAGCACCAGCCGTCCCTCACCTGGGACCTCGGCGAGACCCGCGGCACGGTCGCGGTGCGGATGCCGCTGCACCCCGTCGCGCTCGAACTCCTCAAGGACTTCGGCCCGATGGCCGTCTCCAGCGCCAACCTCAGCGGCCACCCGCCGCCAGTCGACTGCGACGGCGCGATGGACATGCTGGGAGACGCGGTCGCCGTCTACCTGGACGGCGGGCCGACGCTGGACACCGTGCCCTCCTCGATCGTCGACGTCACCGGGAGCGTTCCGGTGCTGTTGCGCGCCGGGGCGGTGAGCGAGGAGGAGCTGCGCAAGGTCGTCCCCGATCTGGAGACCTCGCATTGACCCCGCCCGCGGCCAGCCCCGCGGACACCGGCAACACCGGCATACCGGCCCCCGAGGTGCCAGGCGGTCCGCGGCAGGTCTTCCGGATACTGCACGTCAGCACGGGCAACGTGTGCCGTTCCCCGATCACCGAGCGGCTGACCCGCCAGGCCATCGCCGACCGCCTCGGCGGCTACACGGGCGGCCTGGTGGTGGAGAGCGCCGGCACCTGGGGACACGAGGGCGCGCCGATGGAGGAGCACGCCGCCCAACTGCTCGCCGAGTACGGCGCCGACGCCGGGGGCTTCACCGGCCGGGAACTGCTCGACGAGCACGTGATTCAAGCCGATCTCGTGCTCACGGCGACCCGCGACCACCGGGCCCAGGTCATCTCCATGGGGCACTCGGCCGGGCTGCGGACGTTCACGCTCAAGGAGTTCACCCGCCTGGTGCGGGCCATCGACATGACCACGCTGCCGGCGGCCACCTCGCCCGAGGGCCTGGTGGAACGGGCGCGGGCGCTGTCGCGCGCGGCGGCCGCGCTGCGGGGGTGGCTGCTCGCCCCCAACGCTGAGGCCGACGAGGTGCAGGACCCGTATGGTGCGCCCCTGCCCTATTTCCGCAGTATCGGCGAGGAGATCAACGCGGCGCTTGATCCCGTCGTCACGGCTCTGACCGGGGTGCCTTCGCGCGCACCATGGCGGTCGAGGGGGGCGCGGGCATGAGAAGGTGTTCCGCGGTAGTCCAGCGAGACCACTGGGGCATCTTGTGCGCGAATACCTGTTGACGCTCTGCGTCACCGCCGCCGTCACGTATCTGTTGACGGGTCCGGTGCGGAAGTTCGCGATCGCCTGGGGCGCCATGCCGGCGATCCGGGCGCGGGACATCCACCGCGAGCCCACGCCGCGACTCGGCGGCATCGCGATGTTCGGCGGCCTGTGCGCGGGCCTCCTGGTGGCCGCGCAGCTGGAGAACGTCGGCGAGGTGTTCCTCTTCTCGCAGGAGCCGCGGGCGCTGCTCTCCGGCGCCGCGCTCATCTGGATCGTCGGCGTCCTCGACGACCGCTACGGCGTGGACGCGCTGCTCAAGCTCGGCCTGCAGATGATCGCGGCCGGCGTGATGGTGCTCCAGGGCCTGACCATCCTGTGGCTGCCGGTGCCGACCGTGGGCATGGTCGCGCTCACCCCGCTCCAGGGCACGCTGCTGACGGTGGCCATCGTGGTGGTCACCATCAACGCGGTGAACTTCGTGGACGGCCTCGACGGCCTGGCCGCCGGCATGGTCTGCATCTCGGCGGCGGCGTTCTTCCTGTACGCCTACCGCATCTGGTACGGCTACGGCATCGAGGCGGCCGCCCCGGCGACGCTCTTCGCGGCCGTGCTGATGGGCATGTGCATCGGCTTCCTGCCGCACAACCTGCACCCGGCGCGGATCTTCATGGGCGACTCGGGGTCGATGCTGCTCGGCCTGGTGCTCGCCGCGGGCGCGGTGTCCATCACGGGCCAGGTCGACCCGGACGCGATGGGCCTCGACCTGACCGGCCGGGAACGCACGGTGCAGCAGGTGCCGGTGTACATCCCGCTGCTGCTGCCGCTGACGATCATCGTGGTGCCGTTCATGGACCTGGTGCTGGCGATCGTGCGCCGGACGTGGAACGGGCGCTCCCCGTTCAGCGCGGACCGCGGCCACCTGCACCACCGGCTGCTGGAGATCGGCCACTCGCAGAGCCGTGCGGTGCTGATCATGTACTTCTGGTCGGCGCTGATCTCGTTCGGCGCGGTGGCGTACTCGGCGCAGGCCGCCAACGAGTGGGCCAGCGCGTGGATCGTGCCGACGGTGGTGGTGCTGAGCGCGGTCGGCCTGGTCGTGCTCCTCATGCCGCGCTTCACCCCCCGCGCGCCCCGCTGGGCGCAGAGCGTGGTGCCGCCCCGCTACCGGCAGGCGCCTGCCGGCGCGAGCGGCTCGAAGGTACGCGAGCCGGCGACGGCGGAGGCCGACACGGGCGCGCAGACGGCTTCGCCGGGTGGTGGGTCTTCGGCGGAGTCCGAGCGGCTTGCCGCTGGCGCGGCGGCGCTGCCAGCTGCGCCGGGGGGCGGGTCTTCGGTAGATGCCGAACGGCCTGCCGCTGGCGCGGGAGCGCCGGTCGCTTCGCCTGGCGGCGACGAACCGGCTTCGCCGGCTGGTGGGTCCCCGGCGGACGCCGACCCGCTGGCCGCTGGCGCGGCACCGACGGTTTCACCGGGGGTGGCTGAGGTGGATCTGTCCGCCGGATCGCCGGCCGCTGGCGCGGCGGCGGATCTGCCCGTCGACCAAGCCGCTGGTGCGGCAGCGCCGGTCGCCTCGCCGGGCACCGGCTCGTCGGTGGACGCCGAGCCGGCGGGTGCCGGCCTGGCGGCCGAGCTCGCCGGAGGCGGTGCCGGTTTGCCGGAGCACACGGTGGGTGACGCCGAGGCGGCCAAGCCCGCCGCGGGCGGGCGGCGGCCGCGGGGGGCCACGGCGGTCGGGGACCGGCAGCGGTTCGGACGCCGGCGGATCGACAGTCGGTCGTGAGGGCGGCTCAGGCCGGGTCGGCAAGGCCCTAGCAGATGACGATCTTCCCGTCAGCAGCGCAACGGTTTGATTACCTCTCCCGTGTGAGGTCCTGCACACGAACTGGGTAAAGACCTCATCAAATAGTTTGTGATAGCGTTCACGAAACGCTCGTCAACTCGTCAACGACGACAGTCCCCGAAGCCCGCCGGAGAAACACTTCCATGCAGTCCAACGACGCCGCGATCATCCGTGGCGCCGCGATCCCCACTGCCGCGGTAGGTGTACTCGCCGTCGCCATCGGCGCGGCGGTGGCCGCGGTCGACGGCGCCGTCGGAGTAGCCCTTGGTGTGCTCCTCGCCGCCTTCTTCTTCGGCGGTGGCCTGCTCTCCCTCGGGTACGTGGGCCGGCGCTGGCCCGAGTTGTTCTTCGGCGCGGCCTTCCTGATCTACACCACGCAGATGGTGCTGCTGGCCGCCGCGCTCTTCCTGCTGCGCGACGCGTCGTTCCTCAACGCGCGTGCCTTCGCCATCGGCGTCGTCGTCGGCACCGTCGCCTGGCTCGGGGGACAGGTTCGGGCGCATGTGCGCATCAAGACCCCCTACGTGGTGCCCGAGTCCGCCGGTAGCCCGCCTGGTGGGCGGCCATGAGCGGCAGCGGCGACCGCGGGGGCTGTATAACGAGCCTCGTCGCGGGCTGCTATCGTCCGTCGCCGAGAGCCGAGTCGAGACCGGCGCGCGTGCTGTGCGGGACAGCGGTGCATGTGCCGACCGGCGTTTCTCCCGCCACACCCAGTCCAGTGCCGTTCCGTGGCATGCCGCCACGCCGACACGTAGAGGTTGCCGTATTCATGCGTCACGCCGAGGGAGCTCACGGTGAGTAACGAGGAAGTGCTCGCCTTCGAGACCGATTGCCACCTGTTCCAAGACTGCGGCTTCCCCGCCCCGTCGGTGTGGTCGTTCCTCTTCGAGCCGATCGCCCACATCGGTCCGATCGAGTTCAACAAGATCATGCTGCTGGCGTTCCTCGGCACGGCGCTGATCCTCACCTTCTTCTGGGCCGCCTTCGCCAGCCCGAAGGTGGTGCCCGGCAAGCTCCAGATGGTGGCCGAGGCCGGCTACGACTTCGTGCGCCGCGGTGTCGCCCGAGAGATCATGGGCAAGAAGGGCGAGCCCTTCGTCCCCTTCCTGGTCTCGCTCTTCTTCTTCGTCTGGGTCATGAACCTCTGGGCGGTCATCCCGTTCGCCCAGTTCCCCGTGACCTCGGCCATCGCCTTCCCGGCCGGCCTCGCCGTCGTGGTGTGGGTCACCTACATGACGGTCACCTTCCGGACCAACGGCTTCGTCGGCGGCCTGCGCAACCTCTGTGTGCCCAGCGGCCTGCCCAAGCCGATCTACGTGATCCTGACGCCCATCGAGTTCATCTCGAACGTCTTCCTGCGGCCCTTCACGCTGGCGGTCCGGCTCTTCGCCAACATGTTCGCCGGCCACCTGCTGCTGCTGCTCTTCACCATCGCCTCCTGGTACATGCTGGGGAGTTTCGTCGGCACGCTCTACGCGATCCCCTCGCTGACGCTGGCGCTGGTCCTGACGGCCTTCGAGATGTTCATCCAGGCCCTGCAGGCTTACGTCTTCGTCGTCCTGACCGCCAACTACCTCTCCCAGGCGCTCGAAGAAGCGCACTGAGAGCACCAAGCACAACCCTCCGGTGGGCGCTCACACCCCACCGGCCCACCACAGAGAAGGAATACAACGGACATGTCCGCAGCTCTCGAGACCCTCGCCGCCTCCGGTTCGATCGGCGGCAGCATCAACACCGTCGGTTTCGGCCTCGCCGCCATCGGCCCCGGCATCGGCGTCGGCATCGTCTTCGGTAACGGCGTCCAGGCCATGGCCCGCCAGCCCGAGGCGGCCGGTCTGATCCGGACCAACATGCTGCTCGGCTTCGCCGTCATCGAGGCGCTGGCGCTGATGGGCTTCGTGCTGGCCTTCGCCATCTCCTGAGCTTCCCGCACGAAGCTCTAACAGACGAGAGGTCCACCAACATGATCACGATGATCGAACTGGCGGCGGAGGAGCCCAACAACCCGCTGCTGCCCGTGTGGCCCGAGGTCGCTGTCGGTCTGATCTGCTTCGGCATCATCTTCTTCGCCTTCTACAAGAAGCTGCTGCCGAACATCAACAAGACCCTCGAGGAGCGCCGCGAGGCCATCGAGGGCGGTATCGAGAAGGCCCAGTCCGTGCAGGCCGAGGCCCGCCAGACGCTGGACAGCTACAAGGAGCTGCTGGCCGAGGCGCGGCACGAGGCCGCCCGGCTGCGCCAGGAGGCGCAGGAGCAGGGCGCCGCGCTCATCTCGGAGATGCGTGCGGAGGGGCAGCGGCAGCGTGAGGAGATCATCGCCGCCGGTCACGCCCAGATCGAGGCCGACCGCAGGCAGGCCACCGAGCAGCTGCGGCAGGACGTCGGTCAGCTGGCCATCGAGCTGGCCGGCCGCCTCGTGGGCGAGTCCCTGGAGGACCACGCCCGGCAGAGCCGCACCATCGACAGGTTCCTCGACGAGCTCGAGGAGCAGGCCAGCGGCTCGGTCCCGAGCCGTTCCGAGGCTGGTCGATGAGGTCGACCGACAGCAGGGCGAGCCGCCGGGCCGGTGCCCGGCGGCGTCCGGCCTGTGAGCAGCAGCGAGTGAGAAGGGGTGACTGAGAAATGATCGGAACGGCGAGCCGCCGAGCGAGCGGCCTCCGGCGCCTGGTCTCCCTTCACACGCGAGTGAGAAGGGGAGCGTGACCAGAATGATCGGAGCGAGCCGTGAGGCCGTCGAGGCCGCGCGCGAGCGGCTTGACGCGCTGACCGACAACACCCGCGTGGACGCCGCCGCGCTGGCCGCCGATCTGGCCGCGGTCACCGTGCTGCTCGATCGCGAGACCGCGCTGCGGCGGCTGCTGACCGACCCGGCGCAGCCGGGCGAGGCCAAGGCGGACCTGGTCGGCCGGCTGCTCACCGGGCAGGTGAGCGGGGAGGCCGTCGACCTCGTCTCGGGCATGGTCAGGTCCCGCTGGTCCAGCTCCCGCGACCTGGTGGACGCGGTGGAAGGGCTGGCCGACAGCGCCGACCTGATCGCGGCCGACGAGGCTGGCGTGCTGGACACGGTGGAGGACGAGCTGTTCCGGTTCGGCCGGATCGTCGTCACCTCGCCGGAGCTGAGCGCGGCGCTCAGCGCCAAGGACACCGACGCGGAGCGGATCGCCGCCCGGGCCGGGCTGATCCGGGAGCTGCTCGGGGGCCGTGCCCACGAGGTCACGATCCGTCTCGTCACGAGGCTGGTGGAACGGCCGCGGGGACGTAGCCTGGACAGTGGGCTGGACGACCTGTGCTCGCTGGCCGCCGCGCGGCGTGGCCGCTCGGTCGCCGTCGTCACCTCGGCGGTGCCGCTCAGCGACGCGCAGCGGGACCGGCTCGGCGACACGCTGGCCCGGCTGTACGGCCGGCCCATCCAGCTGAACCTGGACGTCGACCCGGCGGTCATCGGCGGGATCTCGGTCCGGGTGGGTGACGAGGTCATCCACGGCACCATCGCCGACCGGCTCGACGAGGTCAACCGGCGGATGGCCGGCTGACCCGCCGACGCGGGGGAGCGCCACCTGACGGCGCCACCAACTCAAGAAGCAGTACTAGCGGCCCGAGTTGGGCCGTAGTGGACGTACTTACGGGCCCAACAAGGAGAGCAGGGAACCCAGATGGCGGAGCTCACGATCCGGCCGGATGAGATCCGGGACGCACTGGAGAACTTCGTCCAGTCGTACACGCCGGACGCGGCCTCGCGCGAAGAGGTCGGGACGGTCAGCGTTGCCGGCGACGGCATCGCGAAGGTCGAGGGACTTCCCTCGGCCATGGCGAACGAGCTGCTGGAGTTCGAGGACGGCACCCTCGGCCTCGCCCTCAACCTCGAGGAGCGGGAGATCGGCGTCGTCGTCCTCGGTGAGTTCAGCGGCATCGAGGAGGGCCAGCCGGTGCGCCGCACCGGCGAGGTGCTCTCGGTGGCCGTCGGTGACGGTTACCTGGGCCGGGTCGTGGACCCGCTGGGCAACGCGATCGACGGTCTTGGCGAGATCGAGACCACCGGGCGTCGCGCCCTGGAGCTGCGTGCCCCCAGCGTGATGCAGCGCAAGTCGGTGCACGAGCCCATGGAGACGGGCTACAAGGCCGTCGACACCATGACCCCGATCGGCCGCGGCCAGCGCCAGCTGATCATCGGCGACCGCCAGACCGGCAAGACGGCGCTCGCGGTCGACACGATCATCAACCAGCGCGACAACTGGCGTTCCGGCGACCCGAGCAAGCAGGTCCGCTGCATCTACGTGGCGATCGGCCAGAAGGGCTCCACCATCGCCTCGGTGCGTGGCGCCCTGGAGGAGGCCGGCGCGCTGGAGTACACCACCATCGTGGCCGCCCCGGCGTCCGACCCGGCGGGCTTCAAGTACATCGCCCCCTACACCGGCTCGGCCATCGGCCAGCACTGGATGTACGACGGCAAGCACGTCCTGATCATCTTCGACGACCTGTCGAAGCAGGCCGACGCCTACCGCGCCGTCTCCCTGCTGCTCCGCCGCCCGCCGGGCCGCGAGGCCTACCCGGGCGACGTGTTCTACCTGCACTCCCGGCTGCTCGAGCGCTGCGCCAAGCTGTCCGACGAGATGGGCGCCGGCTCGATGACCGGTCTGCCGATCGTGGAGACCAAGGCCAACGACGTCTCCGCGTTCATCCCGACCAACGTGATCTCGATCACCGACGGCCAGTGCTTCCTTGAGTCCGACCTGTTCAACGCGGGCCAGCGCCCGGCGCTGAACGTCGGTATCTCCGTCTCCCGCGTCGGTGGCTCCGCGCAGCACAGGGCGATCCGGCAGATCACCGGTTCGCTCCGCGTGGACCTGGCCCAGTACCGCGAGCTCGAGGCGTTCGCCGCCTTCGGCTCCGACCTGGACGCGGCCTCCAAGGCCGCCCTGGCCCGTGGCCAGCGCATGGTCGAGCTGCTGAAGCAGGAGCAGTACAACCCGTACCCGACCGAGAACCAGGTCGTGTCCGTCTGGGCCGGCACCAGCGGCCTGATGGACGACATCCCGGTCGGCGACATCCGTCGCTTCGAGCGTGAGCTGCTCGACTTCCTGGGCCGTGAGCACAAGGGTCTGATGACCTCGATCCGCGAGGGCGGCAAGATGTCGGACGACACGCTCGAGGCCGTCGCCGCCGCCGTCAACAAGTTCAAGTCGCAGTTCGAGACGGCGGACGGCAAGCTGCTGGGCGAGGGCTGATCCATGGGCTCCCAGCTTCGGACCTACAAGCGGCGGATCAGGTCGGTCTCGGCGACCAAGAAGATCACCCGCGCCATGGAGATGATCGCCGCCTCGCGGATCATCAAGGCGCAGCGCCGGGTGGCCGCGGCCACGCCGTACGCCGACGAGCTCACCAACGCGGTGACCGCGGTGGCGTACGGCTCGGAGGTCAAGCACCCGCTGACCACCAAGCTCGAGCGGCCGCGCCGCGCCGCGATGCTGCTGATCACCGCGGACCGCGGCCTGGCCGGCGGGTACTCGTCCAACGCGATCAAGGCGGGCGAGCACCTGACGGGCGAGCTGGTGGCCGCCGGCATGGAGGTCGACACCTACATCGTCGGCCGCAAGGGCGTGACGTACTACGGGTTCCGTGAGCGCCCCTTCGTCCAGTCCTGGACGGGGTTCACGGACAGCCCGACGTACGAGGACGCCAAGGAGATCGCGGCGCCGCTGATCGAGGCGATCCGCAAGGACTCCGACGAGGGTGGCATCGACGAGCTCCACATCGCGTACACGGAGTTCGTCTCGATGATCAGCCAGACGCCGGTCGAGCAGCAGCTGCTGCCGATGGAGCTCGGCGGCTCCGCCGAGGAGTCGGCCGAGACCTTCAAGCGCGGCGGCGCGCCGCGTCCGCTCTACGACTTCGAGCCGTCGGCCGAGCAGGTCCTCGACGCGCTGCTGCCGCGGTACGTGGAGAGCCGGATCTACGTGGCGCTGCTGCAGGCGGCCGCCTCCAAGCACGCCGCGACCCGGCGGGCCATGAAGTCGGCGACGGACAACGCGGACGAGCTCATCAAGTCGTTCACGCGGCTTGCCAACGCGGCCCGCCAGGCCGAAATCACCCAGGAAATCACCGAGATCGTCGGTGGCGCGAGCGCCTTGGCCGACGCGACCGCGGGAAGTGAACGCTAACCATGACCACTGCTGCTGAGGCGGCCACCAGCAAGGCCGCGGCCACGGGCCGGATCGCCCGAGTCATCGGTCCGGTCGTCGACGTGGAGTTCCCCGTCGACGCCATGCCGGACATCTACAACGCCCTGACGGTCGAGGTCGCGGACCCGGCCGAGAAGGGCACCACCAGGACGCTGACGCTTGAGGTGGCGCAGCACCTGGGCGAGGGCCTGGTGCGCACCATCGCGCTGGAGCCCAACGACGGTCTGGTGCGTCAGGCGCCGGTCACCGACACCGGCCGTGGCATCTCGGTGCCGGTCGGCGACGTGACCAAGGGCCGGGTGTTCAACACCCTGGGCCAGATCCTGAACGAGCCGGAGGCCGAGTCCGAGGTCACCGAGCGGTGGGACATCCACCGCAAGGCGCCGGCGTTCGACCAGCTCGAGTCCAAGACCGAGATGTTCGAGACCGGTCTGAAGGTCATCGACCTGCTGACCCCGTACGTCAAGGGCGGCAAGATCGGCCTCTTCGGCGGCGCCGGCGTGGGCAAGACGGTGCTCATCCAGGAGCTGATCATCCGCGTGGCCCGGCTCCACGAGGGTGTGTCGGTGTTCGCCGGCGTCGGCGAGCGCACTCGTGAGGGCAACGACCTGATCGAGGAGATGGCGGAGTCGGGCGTGCTCCCGCAGACCGCGCTCGTCTTCGGTCAGATGGACGAGCCGCCGGGCACCCGGCTCCGGGTGGCGCTGGCCGGTCTGACGATGGCGGAGTACTTCCGCGACGTCCAGAAGCAGGACGTGCTGTTCTTCATCGACAACATCTTCCGCTTCACCCAGGCCGGCTCCGAGGTCTCCACGCTGCTGGGCCGCATGCCGTCCGCGGTGGGCTACCAGCCCAACCTGGCCGACGAGATGGGCGTGCTGCAGGAGCGCATCACCTCCACCCGCGGTCACTCGATCACCTCGATGCAGGCGATCTACGTCCCCGCGGACGACCTGACCGACCCGGCGCCGGCGACCACCTTCGCCCACCTGGACGCCACCACGGTGCTCTCCCGTCCGATCTCGGAGAAGGGCATCTACCCGGCGGTCGACCCGCTGGACTCGACCTCCCGGATCCTGGACCCGCGGTACGTCGCGCAGGACCACTACGACTGCGCGGCCCGCGTCAAGGGGATCCTGCAGAAGTACAAGGACCTGCAGGACATCATCGCGATCCTCGGTATGGACGAGCTGAGCGAGGAGGACAAGCTCACCGTCCAGCGTGCCCGCCGGATCGAGCGCTTCCTGTCGCAGAACACCCACGCGGCGAAGCAGTTCACCGGCCTCGACGGCTCGGACGTGCCGCTGGAGGAGACGATCGCGGCGTTCAACGCGATCGCCGACGGCGAGTTCGACCACTTCCCCGAGCAGGCGTTCTTCATGTGCGGTGGCCTGGACGACCTCAAGGCCAAGGCCAAGAAGCTGGGCGTTTCCTGACCCTGGTTCGGTCCCGTGGGGCGGGGTACCCGATGTCGATCGGGGGCACCCCGCCCCACGGGTGCCAGGGGACGCCAACTATTCTTTGAGCAAGGAGAGAGGGGAGCCATCGTGGCTGAGCTGCACGTCGAGTTGGTCGCCGCGGACCGTCAGGTCTGGTCGGGCGAGGCCAGCCTGGTCGTGGCGCGCACCACCTCCGGCGACATCGGCATCATGCCAGGGCATCAGCCGCTGCTCGCGGTGCTCAAGCCGGGTCCGGTGACCATCCGCACGTCCGGCGAGAGCGGTCAGGGCAGTGTCGTGGCCGCCGTGCACGGCGGGTTCGTCTCCTACACGGACGGTAAGCTGTCGCTGCTCGCGGAGATCGCCGAGCTGTCCGAGGAGATCGACGTGGAGCGCGCCGAGCGCGCCCTGGAGCGGGCGAAGGCGGAGGCCGACGCTCCCGCCGAGCAGCGTGCCGACGTGCGGCTGCGGGCCGTGGCGGCGAGTCGCTGACGCGCGGCCGGCCGCCAGCGGCCGGCCACCATCTTCTTCGGCAGGCGAAAACGGGGCAGCCGGCACGGGACACGGCACGAGGCGAGGAGGTCGATCAGGATGGTCCTCGCGTTGGTCGTGGCCGGTGCGGCGCTCGCGCTGCTGGTGCTCGGGCTCTTCGGCTTCGGAGTGCGGCGCCGGGTGATCCAGCGGTCCGGTGGCACCTTCGACTGCAGCGCCCGGTTCACCGCCCCGCGCGCCGGCCAGTCGCAGGGCAAGGGCTGGCTCTACGGGGTGGCCAGGTACAACGGGGACCACGTGGAGTGGTTCCGGGTCTTCTCCTACGCGCTGCGGCCGCGCCGCACCCTCCAGCGTGACCGCATCCAGGTGCGGGACCGGCGGCAGCCGATGGGCGAGGAGGAGCTGGCGCTGTTGCCCGGCGCCGTGGTGCTGAGCTGCCGCCACGACGAGTGGGACGTGGAGCTGGCGATGAGCGAGGACGCCCTGACCGGCTTCCTCGCCTGGCTGGAGGCGGCCCCACCCGGCCAGCGGGTCAACGTGGCCTGAGCGGTCGAACATGGTGCGCGGCCGGGACGGCGTGCGTTCAGCCGTCCCGGCCGCGGTCCTTCAGCCCCGGCCGACAAGTGGGCTGTGCCGGCCGGGAGCTTCGGTACTGGCCGAAGGTGGTGCGCCCTCAGGGGCGCGGGGCGGGTCGTCGTCGTGCGGCTCCGCCGCGTGGGCGCGACCAGCCCCATGAGCGCCGCAGGTCCGGACGGCCTAGCCGCCCAACCCCCGGCTTATGGCGTGCGCCAGGGCACCGTCGCCGCTGTCGCCGGAGAACTCCCAGAAGAAGGCGCCGCCGAGGCCGCGTTGGCGTGCCCAGGCCATCTTGCTCGTGACGGTCGCCGGTGTGTCGTAGCTCCACCACTGGTTGCCGCAGTGGGCGTAGGCGGTTCCCGCCACCGTGCCGGTGGCCGGGCAGCGGGCGGCGAGGACCTTGTAGTCCTCGATGCCCTGTTCGTAGGTGCCGGGCGCGGGTCCTGTGGCGCTGCCGCCCGGCGCGCTCTGACTGACGCCGGTCCAGCCGCGCCCGTAGAAGCCGATGCCGAGCAGCAGCTTGTTCGCCGGGACGCCCTGCGCGATCAGCGCGTTGATCGCCGCCTCGGAGGTGAAGCCCTGGGTGGGCAGCCCGTTGTACGAGGTCAGCGGCGAGTGCGGGGCGGTGGGACCGGTGCCCGCCCAGGCGCCGAAGAAGTCGTAGGTCATGACGTTGAGCCAGTCGGCGTACTGGGCGCCGTAGGCGTAGTCGGAGGCGGAGATCCGGCCGCCGGACGAGGCGTCCGCGGTGATGGCCGCGGTGACCAGCTGGTCGCCGAAGACGTCGCGGAAGGCGCGTATCATGTCGCCGAAGACCCGCGGGCCGCTGCTGTCGCAGCTCAGGCCACAGGCGTTGGGGTACTCCCAGTCCAGGTCGATGCCGTCGAAGACGCCGGCCCAGCGCGGGTCGTTGACCAGGTCGTAGCAGGACTGGGCGAAGCGCTGCGGGTCGCGCATGGCCTCGGTGAAGCCGCCCGACCAGGTCCAGCCGCCGAAGGACCAGAGGACCTGGATGTGCGGGTAGCGCTCCTTGAGCTGGCGCAGCTGGTTGAAGTTGCCGCGCAGCGCGCCCGGGTCCCAGGTGTCGGCGACGCCGCTGACGCTCTCGGCGGCGCTGTAGGCGCGGTCGTAGGCGGCGTAGGAGTCGCCGATCGCGCACTCGCCGTTGGTCACGTTGCCGAAGGCGTAGTTGATGTGGGTGATGTCCTCGGCGGTGCCGGAGTCCACGATGTCCTTGACGTGGTAGTCGCGGCCGTAGACGCCCCACTCGGCGAAGTAGCCGAGGTTGATCCGGCCGTCGGGCGGGGTGCCGCCGTTGTCGCCCCCGTCGTCTCCGCCGTCGTCGCCCCCGTCGTCACCTCCGTCGTCGCCGTCGCCGCTGCCGTCACAGGGCTGGCCGTTGAGGAGGCAGTTGGCCGGGGCACCGGCGCCGCTGCCGTTGAAGCCGAAGCTGGCGGTCTGGCCGGGGGCCAGGGAGCCGTTCCAGCCGGCGTCGCGGGCGGTCCAGTGGGTGCCGTTGTTGGTGACGCGGGCGTCCCAGGCGGAGGTGACGGCGGTGCCGGAGGGGAAGTCCCACTCCAGCGTCCAGCCACTGAGGGGCCGGTCGCCGGTGTTGCTGATGGTCCACCGGCCCTCGAAGCCGGTGCCCCAGTCGGAGGTCTTGGTGTAGGTGGCGGTGGGGGTGGCGCCCTGGGCTGGGCCGGCCACCGCCACGATCCAGGCGAGGGGAAGGGCGAACACCGCGAGCAGGGCGGTGATTCGGCGTCTGACGCGTGGCAAGGAAGGCTCCTCGAGTCGGCCGGGTGAGATGTGGGGGAGCCCCGGGTGGCGGGGCGGTTCCGTGCCGTGGAGCGGTACGTCGACCGCGTTCGATAGCCGTGAGAGTAGAATGGTCCAGACCAACGGTCAAGAGGTCTGTACCACAGGCGAGTTGGGGCCTGGCCCCGGGGGGCTCAGCGGTCCTGGCCGCCGGTGACGCCCGCCTCCTGGGCCAGCACCGCCGCCTGCACCCGGCTGCGCAGCCCCAACTTGTGCAGGATCCGGCTCACATGGGTCTTCACCGTGGCCTCGGCCATGCCGAGCCGGTCGGCGATCCGGGCGTTGGCGAGTCCGGCGCCGACGTGCGCCAGCACCTCGCGCTCCCTGGGGGTGAGCGTGGCCAGCCGGCTCTGGTCGGCCGCTGGCGCCCGTGGCGCCGGCGCGGTGCGGGCGAACTCGGCGATCAGCCGGCGGGTCACGGCGGGCGCGATGGTGCCCTCGCCCGCCGCCACCGTGCGCACGGCCGCGATCAGCGAGGTCGCGTCGCTGTCCTTGAGCAGGAAGCCGCCGGCGCCGGCGCGCAGCGCGCCGAAGACGTACTCGTCGAAGTCGAAGGTGGTGAGCACCAGCACCTCGGCCAGCCGCTCACCGGTGATCCGCGCCGTCGCCGCGACCCCGTCGAGCACGGGCATCTGGACGTCCATCAGCACCAGGTCGGGCCGCAGCTCGCGGGCGAGTTCGACCGCGTGCTCGCCGTCGGCCGCCTCGCCGACCACCTCGATGTCGGGGGCGCTGCCCAGGATCAGCACCAGGCCCTGCCGCACCGCCGCCTGGTCCTCGGCGACCACCACGCGCACCGTCACGAGCCCGCCAGGGGGAGCGTGGCGCGCACCCGCCAGCGGGGCGCGCGGTCGGGGCCGGGCGTGGGTCCTGCGGCGAAGGCGCCGGCGAGCAGTTCGACGCGCTCCCGCATGCCGATCAGGCCGGTGCCGGAGCCGGGGGCTCGGCTGGGCGCGTCCGCGCCGTAGGGGCTGGTCACGGTGACGGTCAGCGCCTCCTCGTCCTGGTCCAGGGCCACCTCGACCTCGCCGGGCGCGGCGTGCTTGACCGCGTTGGTCAGCGACTCCTGGACGATGCGGTACGCGGCGAGCTCGACCGGGGTGGGCAGCGGGGCGTCGGCGCGGCGCTCGTCCCTGGCGGTGAACTCCAGCCGGCCCGCGCCGCCGTCCCTGGCGCGGCGCAGCAGGGCAGGCAGCCCGTCGAGGCTCGGCACGGCCTCGGGCTGGTCGTCGCCGTCCGAGTCGCGCAGCAGCCCGATCAGCCGGCGCATCTCGGTGAGCCCCTGGGTGCTGTTCTCCCGGATCACGGACAGCGCGCGCCGGGTCGCGTCCGGCTCGTCCAGGGTGAGCGCCGCGGTGGAGTGGATGGCGATGGCCGACAGGTGGTTGGCCACCATGTCGTGCAGCTCCCTGGCCATCCGGGACCGCTCGCCCGCCACCGCCTGGGCCCGGTCCATCTCGGCCAGCAGCGCGGTCTGCTCGGCGCGCAGCCGCTCGGCGGCGGCCGCCTCCCGGTGGTCGCGGAGCATAAGACCGGTCCATGCCGGGGTCGCGGTGACGCCGGCGCACACCACGCCGAACAGCACGGCCTCCGGGGTGCGCAGCCAGACGATCGCGCCGACGGTGACGGTGATGCTGAGCACCACGCTGCCGTGGGTGACGGCCCGGCCGAACCGGGGGCGGCCGTAGAGCACCGCCGCGTAGACGACGTCCGTGAACATCACCAGGACGGCCAGCAGGCCGCCGGTGGCGGCGTCGACCGCGAAGGCGGCGACGGCCACGGCCAGCGCCAGCCGTGGCGCGGTGCGGCGCAGCAGCTCGGCGCCGCACATGGCGAGCAGCCCGACCAGCACCAGCGGGCCGTGCGGGCGGTCCGGCACGATCGTGTACATGTTGAAGGCGAGGCCGAAAAGACCGCCGGCCAGGCCGGCCACGGCGATCCACACGTCGTGGCGGTGCGGGCGGGACGGTCGGGGCATGGCTCCATCGAAGCACGTCGCGGGCGGTGTCGGGACCCTCCACCGGCCTACATCGAAGGATGCAGACGGGGGCCCGCGGATCACCGGCGAAGCGGACGCGGCGGCCGTCGGCGACGGTCGAGCATGGAGGCGACGGGGGAAGGAGTCGCTGTCGTGATCGTCGCATTCATCGTGGCCGCCGAGATCGCCTTCTGGGTGGTGCTCGCGGCCGGCCTCGCGGTCCGCTACCTGCTGCGCAGGCAGCGGGCGAGCACCGTGCTGCTGCTCGCCGTTCCGCTGATCGACGTGGCGCTGCTGGCCGCGACGGCCTGGGATCTGAGGTCCGGCGGCGAGCCGTCCTACACGCACGGCCTGGCCGCGCTCTACCTCGGCTTCACCGTCGCCTACGGGCACTCGGTGATCGCCTGGGCCGACCGGCACGCCGCGCACCGCCTGGGCGGCGGGCCGAGGCCACCCAAGCTGGAGCTGTACGGGAGGGAGCGCACCGCCTACGAGTGGCGGATCTGGACCAGGACGCTGCTGGCCGCCGCCGTCACGGTGGTGGTGATCGAGGCGATGATCCTCTTCGTCGACGACCCGGACGCGGCGACCCCGCTCCGCTCGACCGAGGGCGCGGCCGCCAGGGCGGTCGGCATCCACGCCCTGGTCGCCCTCTACTACACGATCTGGCCCGGCAAGGCGCCGAGCGGGCTGGCGCCCGGGGAAGCGGTGCGGCGAGACGTCGGGTGAGTCGGTCGCGTCGCGGCCCGTCCGGCGGGCCTGGCCGTCCGCCGGCCTCGCCAGCGGAGCGTCACCGGTTCTCGCCCGGCACCCACTGGATGTCGCCGGTCTCCTTGTTGGCCGTCCTGGCGAGGATGAACAGCAGGTCGGAGAGGCGGTTGAGATAGGTCGCGGTCAGCGGGTTCATGGTGTCGCCGTGCCGGTCGAGCGCGGCCCAGGTGCTGCGCTCGGCGCGGCGGACCACGGTGCACGCCTGGTGCAGCAGGGCGGCGCCCGGGGTGCCGCCGGGGAGGATGAAGCTGCGCAGCTTGTCGAGGTCGGCGAGGAAGCGGTCGCAGTCCGCCTCCAGGCGGTCCACGTAGCCCTGCTCGACGCGCAGCGGCGGGAACTCGGGGTCGGGGACGACGGGTGTGCACAGGTCGGCGCCGACGTCGAAGAGGTCGTTCTGTACCCGGACGAGCACGGCGCGCACCTCGTCCGACAGCTGGCCGAGGGCCAACGCCGTCCCGATGACGGCGTTGGCCTCGTTGGCGTCGGCGTACGCCGCGATGCGGGCGTCGGTCTTGGGCACCCGGCTGTTGTCGCCCAGCGCGGTGGTGCCCTGGTCCCCGGTGCGGGTGTAGATCCGCGTGAGATTCACCATGGACAGAGCGTAGGCGCTCCGTTGGACGCGCCACGACGTGCCGTTCCCGGCCGCGCGGTCGGCACGACCGCGCGGCCTGACCAAGCGGAGCGCCTACGCCCCGGCTTTGCGGAAGATGCGGGTGCCGAGGGTGATGGAGACGGCCGCGAGGCCGAGTGCGACCAGCGCGCCGAGGGCCATGTCGCCGCCGTAGTCGCCGACGAAGGCGGCGCGGACCGCGTCCACCAGGTAGCGGAACGGTACGAAGTGGGAGACGGTGTCGAGCCACCCGGGGGCCAGGGCCATCGGCAGCAGGATGCCGGAGAGCAGCATCGCCGGCAGGTTGATGGAGTTGATGACCGGGGCGAACTCCTGGATGGTGTTGACCCGCATGGCGAAGGCGTAGGACAGCGAGGCGAGCGAGACGCCGAGCAGGCTGACGAAGGCGAAGCCGATCACCACGCCGAGGACGGGGGCGCGCAGCCCGAAGGCGACGCCGAGCAGCACCAGCAGCAGCGACTGGACGAGCAGCTGGGTGGCGTCCCGCAGCACCCGGCCGAGCAGCAGCGCGAGCCGGCTGACCGGCGTCACCCGCATCCGCTCCACGATGCCGAGCTGCTTCTCCATGATGATGCCGAAACCGGCGAACGCGGCGGAGAACAGGCCGAGTTGGACGAGCAGGCCGGGGACGAGGGTCTGCCAGGAGTCGCCGCGGCCGCCCAGCGGCACGTCCTCGAGCAGCGGCCCGAAGAAGGCGAGGAAGAGGGTGGGTTGGAGCAGCCCGAAGACGAGGCTGATGCGGGAGCGCAGCGTCTGCCGGAGGTAGCGGCCGTAGACGACGCGGGTGTCGGCGAGCAGGTGGGACATGGTGGCGGTGGTTCCTTCGCTGGGACGGTCCTGGACGGCCTTGACGGTCAGAGGGCGACGGGCGCGAGGTCGTCCTTCTTGGGGCCGCGCCCGGTGATGGCGATGAAGGTGTCCTGGAGGGAGGCGTCGGGCGAGCCGCCGTGGCGGGTCTTCAGCTCGCGCGGGGTGCCCTCGGCCGCGACCCGGCCGCCGTCGACGACGACCAGCCGGTCGGAGAGCTCGTCGGCCTCGTCCAGGTAGTGGGTGGTGAGGAAGACGGTGGTGCCCTGCTGGCCGCGGACGCGGCGGATCAGGTCCCACAGGTCGGCGCGGCTGCCCGGGTCGAGGCCGGTGGTGGGCTCGTCGAGGAAGAGGACCTCGGGGCGGTGGACGAGCGCCAGGGCGATGTCGAGGCGGCGCTTCTGGCCGCCGGACAGCTCCGAGCACTTGCGGCCGAGCAACTCGGTCAGGTCGAGCTCGGCGGCCAGCTCCGCCGCCCTGGCCTCGGCCTCGGCGCGCGGCAGCCGGTAGAGGCGGCCCTGGAAGACCAGCTCGTCGCGGACGAGCTCGTCGGGGGCGACGCCGCTGGACTGCGCGACATAGCCGATGACCCGGCGGACGGCCTCCGGCTCGCGGGCCAGGTCGTGGCCGGCGATGGTGGCGCTGCCCCTGGTGGGCGCGAGCAGGGTGGTGAGCATGCGGAGGGTGGTGCTCTTGCCGGCGCCGTTGGGGCCGAGGAAGCCGAGGATCTCGCCGGGCTCGACGGACATGTCGATGCCGCGGACGGCCTCCACCGTGCCGCGCTTGGTCTGGAAGGTACGGGCGAGGTCGTGGGTGGTGAGGATCGGTGCCATGACCCCCAGAAAAGCAGAGACACTGAAAGATTGCAACGCCTCCAAGTTTTAAGTTGGTCAAGGATGGCTACGATGAGGTCATGAGCGGCCTGAGAGAGCGCAAGAAGCAACAGACGCGGCAGCACATCTCCGACGTCGCGACCGGGCTGTTCATCGAGCGGGGCTTCGACGCGGTCACCGTGGCCGAGATCGCCGAGGCCGCCGAGGTCTCCGTCAACACGGTCTACAACTACTTCCCCGCCAAGGAGGACCTCTTCTTCGACCGCGCCACCGACAGCATCGAGCGGCCCGCGCGCCGGGTGCTGGAGCGGTTCCCCGGCGAGTCCGCGACCGAGGCCATCCTGCGCGGGATCAAGCAGGACATCGAGGAGCGCCAGCCGTGGGTCGGCCTCGGCGAGGGCTACGGGAGGTTCATCCGCACCGTGTTCGGCTCCCCGGCCCTGCTGCACCGGCTGCGCGAGATGCAGCAGCAGACCGGCCAGCGGCTCGCGGAGGTGCTGCGCGCCGAGGCCGGCGCCGCCGCCGACGACCGCATCCCCGAGCTGATCGCCGAGCACCTGATGTCGGTCCAGGCCAGCGTGTTCCGCACCGGCGGCGCCTGCCTGCTGAACGACGAGCCGGTGCCCGAGGTCGCCAAGCGCATGCTGGAGATGCTGGACGACGCCCAGTGGCTGATGAGCGACCGCGTCCTCGACTACGCCCGGCGCCCCGCCGCGTGACGCGCGTCTCTTCCCACCCGTGCGCCGTGCCGAACGGCTACCGGTGGGTAGTAGGGTCGTGCACCCCTTAACTCGCACCGGATCGAGGGAGATCACGTGGCCAGGGAGCTCGCCGTCATCGGCGCCGGACTGATGGGTTCCGGCATCGCGCAGGTCGCCGCCCAGGCGGGTTGGCGGGTCACCGTGGTCGACACCACCGAGGATGCGCTGCGCCGCGGCGTCCAGGGCGTCCAGGCGTCCTGGGCCAAGTTCGTGGAGAAGGGCAAGCTCGCGCAGGACGAGGCGGCCGCCGCGCTGGAGCGGATCACCACCAGCACCGAGCTCGACGCCGTGGCCCACGCCGACATCGTCGTGGAGGCCGTCTTCGAGCAGGTCGAGGTCAAGCACGAGCTGTTCCGCACCCTGGACGGCCTGGTCAAGGACACCACGGTGCTGGCCTCCAACACCTCGGCCATCCCCATCACCAAGCTCGCCGCCGCCACCCGCAACCCCGAGCGGGTCGTCGGCACCCACTTCTTCTCGCCGGTGCCGCTGATGAGCCTGTGCGAGCTGGTCCGCGGCCTCAAGACCAGCGACGAGACCCTCGCCACCGCCCGTGAGTTCGCCGAGTCCACCGGCAAGACCTGCATCGTCGTCGAGCGCGACGTCGCGGGGTTCGTCACCACCCGGCTGATCTCGGCCCTGGTGGTGGAGGCCGTCAAGCTCTACGAGGCCGGCGTCGCCTCCGCCGAGGACATCGACCTCGCCTGCAAGCTCGGCTTCGGCCACGCCATGGGGCCGCTGGCCACCGCCGACCTCACCGGCGTCGACATCCTCAAGCACGCCACCGAGAACATCTACGCCGAGTCCAGGGACGAGAAGTTCGCGCCCCCGGAGCTCATGCGCCGCATGGTCGACGCCGGCGACTTCGGGCGCAAGACGGGCCGCGGCTTCTACGCGTACTGAGCCGCCAGTGACCGGCCGTGCCGCCGCCGGTCACTCGCCCGGGTGATCGGGGCGCCGGTTTCGGTATCGGTTTGAGCACGGCTGGCAACCCCGCCACCCACGGCACCGTCTGCTGTATAAGTCTGAAACCTTGAACCCTGAAGCACCGTCAGCCCAGTCAGCACCGTCAGCCGCTGTCACCACCACCGAACCGGGGGAGTCATCCATGCACATCAGGGGCGACCACGCGAGGCTGGTCGTCGCGGGCCGGCTCGACGTGCGCAGCGCGGCCGACGCCAGAACCGCCCTGCACCGCGCGGTGGACGCCGGGGACGGCGACCTGGTGCTCGACCTGGCCGGGCTCGACTCGTGGGACGCCACCGGGCTCGGCGTCATCATGGGCACCCACCGCAGGGCGGGGCGTTGCGGCCGGCGCCTGGTGCTGCACGACGTACCGCCCCGCATGCGGCGGGTGTTGGTCGCCACCCGGCTGCACCGCGTCCTCACCATCGCCCCGTGATCCCGCACCGTGATCCCACGGTGACCTGCCCACTTGTGCGAAGCGTCGGTCGGCGGCGGTAGCGTGGGGACAGCCAAGCTCCCCGGACCGCGCGTGAGAGACACTGACCATGGACCTCAACCACCCCGTACCCTACGGCGAGCCGCCCCGGGACTCGGACGGCTCTGACGACGGTCCGCGCCCGATGGTCGAGTTGGTCGCGGGGGACTTCCTCCTCACCGTCAACCCCGTCGACGGCAGCGAGATCGTCTCCTGCCCTCCGGGGCGTCGCCCGATAGCCCCGCGCCGGGCCCCCGGCGGCGAGGGCCCCGCGCCCGCCCACGAAGGACCGCTCCTGGAGCGCGAGGAGGAGCGGCACCGGCTCTACCGGCTGGTGGCGCGCGGCCGCTCCGTCCGCCTCACCGGACCGGCAGGCAGCGGCCGCAGCACGCTGCTCGCCGCCGTCGCCCGCGACTGCGCCGAGCTCGCGCCCTACGGCGTCATCCGGCTCAGCGGCTACCGGCGCGGCCCCAAGGACCTGCTGCACGAGCTGTACGCCGCCGTCCACCACACCCCCGGCTACCGCCCGGGACCCACCGAACTGGTCGCCGAGCTGCGCGAGGTCGGCGCCGTGGTCGTCATCGACGACATCGAGTTCGGCGGCACCGCGCTCGACGAGATCCTGGAGGCCACCCCCGAGTGCGCCTTCCTGATATCCGCGCGCCCCGGCGTGCCGGCCCCCGGCGAGCGCTCAGGGGTGACGGAGGTCACCATCGGCGGCCTCAGCCGCACCGCCTCCCTGGAACTCCTCGAACTCGCCGTCGCCCGCCCACTCACCGACGTCGAGGCCGACTGGGCCGGCGACCTCTGGTTCCACAGCGAGGGCGTGCCGCAGCGCTTCGTCCAGGCCGGCGCGCTGCTGCGGCTGCGCGGCGAGACGTCCGGTGCCGCCGAACTGCCCGAGCCGGCCGACCTCGTCCGCGCGCTCGCCGAAGCCCTCCCCGAGGGCGCCCGCGAGATCCTGCGCCTCGCGGTGGCGCTCGGCGACGTCGTGCCGGGCCCCGAGCGGCTGCTCGCCCTCGTCGCCGACCCCGCCGCCCCCGACCACCACGCCGAGCTCGTGGCCAGCGGCCTGCTCAGCCCGATCGGCGCCCGGCACCGGCTCACCTCCGCCGCGCTCGGCGACCTGCTTGGCGCCGGCTACGCGGAGGGCGCCGAGGCCAGGTCGCTCGCCGCGGCCCAGCACTACGCGGCGTGGTTCGGCCGCCGCGGCGCCACCGGCGCGGATGCCGCAGCGGAGGCCGAGGTGCTGCCGAGCGTCGTCCAGGCCGCGCAGCGCGCCGGCCACGCCGCCGCCGTCGCCGACCTCGCGCGGGTCGCCGCGCCGGCACTCGCCGCGTCGCTGCGGTGGAACGTCTGGGAGCGGGTGCTGCGCAGCGGCGCCGAGTCGGCGCGCGGCGCCGGGGCGGTCGCGCAACAGGCTTACTTCCACCACGAGTTGGGCGTGCTCGCCATCTGCCAGGGGCAGCTGGCCCGGGCCCGCGCCGAGCTGGAGGCGGCCACGGCGCTGCGCGGCGTGCTGTCCGACGCGGGCGGCACGGTCGCCGGCCGCCGGGCACTGGCCCTCGTCGACGACCTCAGCCGGCCGCTCGCCCTGCCGCCGGCCGCCCAGGATGTCACCCAGCCGCTCGCCCTCCCGCCGGCCGCCAGCACGGCGGAGCTCCCGGCGGTCACCGCGACCGCCTCGCCGGCCGGCGCGGGGGCCGGTGACGGTGACGGTGACCGGGAGACCACCCGCCTGACGCCCGTCGGCCCCGCCGCGCCCCCGGCCACGCGCGACCGCCGGCGCGGCATGCGGCGCAACGTGGCGGTCGCCGGCGCGGCGGCCGCGCTCGCGGCCGTCCTCGGCACGGTGGTCGCCTTCGGCCTCAGCGGCGACGGCGACAACCCGGACGACGGCGGCCGCCCCGAGCCCTCGCCCACCGACGACGACGCCCCCCTGACGACGGACGCCGACCCCACGGAACCGACGCCCAGCGAGTCCCCGTCCCCGAGCGACGACCCCACCACCCCGTCGGAACCGACCGGCGACGCGACGACGCCTCCGGCCGAAACGGCACCGACGTACGACGACCCGACGTACGAGACGCAGAACCCGACGACCCCGAGCGAGCCGACGACGGACGAGCCCAGCACTCCGGGCTCCACGGGCGGTTCGACCGGCGGCAGCACGGGCGGCTCGAACGGAGGCGGCGACACCGGCGGTTCCTCGGGCTCCACCGGGGGCAGCCCGACGGGCGGCACCGACGGCGGCGCCACGGACGGCGGTGCCGCCGACGGCGGTACGACGGATGGTGGCCAGACCGACGGCGGTACGACGGACGGCGGCGCTACCGACGGCGGGACGGACGAGGGCACCACGGAGGGCGAGACGGACACCGGCGGCACCGCAGGTGAGACGACCACCACGGCGGGTGCCCAGCCGACGCCCACCGAGACGCCGACGGAGACGCCGACCGCGTGATACTCCGCGGCCGCAGGCCGTGCGCCGTCCGCGGCCCGCAGGTCGGCGCCGTGCGCCGTGCGGCCGCGCGCCGCACGGCTTACCCCGCGCCACTGTGCGTGGCCCGCCTCCCGGCGGCCGCGCTGGCGTCGGCTGTGCTACCCCACGGAGTGACCCCGCCGTCGTTCCGTCATCGCGGCGGCATCACACAGAACTCGTTGCCGTCGGGATCGGCCAGCACCACCCAGTCGACGTCGCCCTGGCCGATGTCGAGACGCGTCGCGCCGAGGGAGAGGAGACGGTCGACCTCCGCCCGCTGGTCACCGTCGGCGGGTGGTACGAGGTCGAAGTGCAGCCGGTTCTTCCCGGACTTCGGCGCCACCGGTGGGCCGCCCCAGGTGATCTTCGGGCCGCCGTGCGGCGAGCGGATCGCCGTCTCCTGGTCCTGGTCCCAGACCAGCGGCCAGTCCAGCGCCCGGCTCCAGAAGTAGCCGACCTCCTGCGAGCCGTCGCACGCGAGCGCCCCGACGAACCCGCAGTCGGCGAGGAAGTTGTTGCCCGGCTCGATGACGCAGAACTCGTTGCCCTCCGGGTCGGCGAGCACCACGTGACCCTCCTCGGGGCGCTGACCGACGTCGATGTGCCGGGCGCCGAGTTCGAGCGCCCGCGCCACGACCTGCCGCTGGTCGTCGAGGGAGGTGCTGGTGAGGTCGAAGTGGGCCTGGTTCTGGCCCCGCTTCGGCTCCTCGGAGGGGAGGAAACGGAGCCGGAACCCGGTGTCGTCGCTCGGCAGGAGCGCGACGGCGTCGTGCGGGTCGTCGTCGGCCGTCTCCCAGCCCAGGACGCCCGCCCAGAAGCGCGCGAGACGTTGTGGTTCGTGCGCGTCGAAACTGAGCGCGTGAAGGTGGGCGGTCATCCCCGTGACATCTCCGATCCGCTGGCTCACAGCCGCAGCAGCGCCATGCTAGGGAGGCGGGGACGGGCGGGCCAAGCGAATAAGACGCCAGGGGACGGTCAGAACAGCCGCAGCTTGTCGTCCTCGATGCCGCGCAGCGCGTCGTAGTCCAGCGTCACGCACCGGATGCCACGGTCGGTCGCCAGTGTGCGGGCCTGCGGCTTGATCTCCTGGGCCGCGAAGACGCCCTTCACCGGCGCGAGATGCGGGTCGCGGTTGAGCAACTCCAGGTAGCGGGTGAGCTGTTCGACGCCGTCGATCTCGCCGCGCCGCTTGATCTCGACCGCGATGGTCGTGCCCTCGGCGTCGCGGCCCAGGATGTCGACCGGGCCGATCGCCGTCGGGTACTCGCGGCGGATCAACGTGCTGCCCTCGCCCAGGGTGTCCATCCGGTCGGCCAGCAGCTCCTGGAGGTGCGCCTCGACGCCGTCCTTGATCAGCCCCGGATCGACGCCGAGTTCGTGCGAGGAGTCGTGCAGGACCTCCTCCATCGTGATGATGAGCTTCTCGCCGCCCTTGTTCTCGACGGTCCACACCGCCTTGGCGTCGCCGTCTCCCTCGGCCTCCTTCAGAGTGCACGGCGGCGACATCCAGTTGAGGGGCTTGTAGGCCCGGTCGTCGGCGTGGATCGAGACCGATCCGTCGGCCTTGACGAGGATCAGCCGTGGCGCGGAGGGGAGATGAGCGGTGAGGCGGCCGGCGTAGTCGACCGAGCAGCGGGCGATGACGAGACGCATGCGCTCAGCCTACGGGCCGGGGAAGGGCGCCCGTGCCACCCCTCCTGATCCGAGGGCGCGACGGTCCGGCGGGACGCGTCGCGGAGGTCATCACCACCCGACGGGTGCCGAGCGGGAGGACGCGGGAGTCGGGCTCCGTGAATCCGCCGGCCGCCGCCAGTTCGTCGGCCTCTCGCGCCGAGCGGGGCAACGGCACGTCCGGGGCGAGGAGTTCGGCGATGGGCCCCGAGGGACTGAAGTGGGTGGCGAGGGGGAGGGTGAAGACCGCGCGGCCACCGGGGCGCAGCACACGTCGCCAGTCGGCGAGGGCCCGGCGTCCGAGGAAGTGCAGGGCGGAGGCGCAGAACACGACGTCGAGTGCCTGATCGGCGACCGGCAGCGGCACGGCGTCGCCGACGCGCCAGTCGATCGCCGAGGTGACCTCCAGGTCGGCGGCGCGGGCCCTGCCCACGGCGATCATCCGGGGAGACAGGTCGACGGCCAGCACCGGCCGGGCCGTGTCAGGACGGTTCGCGGCGAGGTGCAGGGCGACGGCGCCGGCCCCGCACGCCACGTCGGCGACGGCCGCTGTCGTGGACGGGGCCACCCACGCGACCACGGCCCGCGCGATCTCCTCGTGGCGCTCGTGGTCGTAGCCGTCGGCCAGTTCGTCGAAGTTCGCGGCCAGCGTCGCGGTCCTGGTCATCGGCCCACCCTAGGGCCTGCCGTGCGGCGGTCAGCGACCGCGTGCCGCCCGGATCTGGCCGAGCCACTCCCTGCCAAGGCGGCGCCCGTCGGGGAGTTGGTCGCCCCGATCCCAGCGCCATGTCGTGATCATCGCCAGCACGAGGAGCCGGCAGTCGCGCAGCAGGTCGTGGTCGACACCGGGGTAGTGCGCGCCGATCTCCTCGGGGACATGGGCGAGGTCGAACTCGACCGGCCCGCGGCAGCACGTCTCGAAATCTATGAACAGCAAGCCGTGCTCCGTGGCGAGCACGTTGCCCGGGTGCGGCTCGCCGTGCAGCGGCTGCTCGGCGCCGCCGCGCTCGCCGATCACGTGCCTCAGCGTTCGCAAGGTGTCGCCGAGCAGCTCCCGGTCAGCGTCGGCGAGCGCCGGGGTGAGGTCGCGGTCCGCCACGAGGCGTTGGGCCTCCTCGACCCGGTCCGTGAACCGGGGCATGGGGACGTCGAGGTCGCGCATGCCGGCGTGCAGCCGCCGGAGCGCGTCGGCGAAGTCGGCGGGTGGGACCTCTCCTGGTGACGCGGGTTCGTAGTGGGTCCACAGGGTGATGTCGAAGCCGTCGCGCTCATGGACGCGCGGCTCCACCCGGGGGTCGGGGACGGCGACGGGGCACCCGGACTCGGCGAGCCGCTGGGCGAGCTCGACCTCGAACCGCGCGATCTGGTGCGCCACGGGCGCGACCCGGGCCACGACATCGCAGGGCAGCAGCCGCAGAGTGAGTTTGTTCGAGTCATGAAGGACGACCGCGTCGTCGACCGTCAGGCCGAGCGACGAGGCGGTGGACCTGGCCGCGGCCGTCGCACGACGGGCCTCTGTCGCCTGCATCGTCCGCCCGGCCCCTCTCCCTCTCCACGCGCTGAACGCGCGCACCCTACCAAGGTGGCACCGTACGCGACGCCGGCGCGCCCCCCTCGCCACGCGGCGAGGGGGGCGCGTCCGGCACGGAGTGGTCGAGGGTCAGACGCCGGCCGGCTCCTTCGGCTTGGCGAGGTCCGGCTTCGCCGGCTCGGCCGCCGGCGCCCCGTGGCCGTCGTCGACCATCGTGGCCTCGTCGAACGGCAGCTCGCCCTTGAGGACCAGGGACATCCGCTCCTTGTCGACCTCCTTGGTCCAGGTGCCGATGATGACCGTGGCCACCGCGTTGCCCGCGTAGTTGGTGAGGGCGCGGGCCTCGCTCATGAAGCGGTCGATGCCGACGATCAGGCCGACGCCGTCCAGGAGCTCGGGCCGGTGCGACTGGAGGCCGCCGGCCAGGGTGGCCAGGCCGGCGCCGGTGACGCCCGCCGCGCCCTTGGAGGCGATGATCATGAAGCCGAGCAGGGACAGCTGTTCGGCGATGGACAGCGGGTCGCCCATCACCTCGGCGATGAACAGCGAGGCCATGGTCAGGTAGATCGCGGTGCCGTCCAGGTTGAAGGAGTAGCCGGTCGGCACGGTGATGCCGACGACCGGCTTGCTGACGCCCGCGTGCTCCATCTTGGCGATCAGGCGCGGCAGCGCCGACTCGGACGACGAGGTGGAGAGGATCAGCAGGAACTCGCGGCCCAGGTAGCGCAGCAGCGAGAAGATGTTGACGCCGGCGACCACCCGCAGCAGCAGGCCGAGGATGCCGAAGACGAAGACCACACAGGTCAGGTAGAAGCCGATCATGATGACCGCGAGCGAGCGCAGCGCGTCCACGCCGGTCTCGCCGACCACCGCCGCGATGGCGCCGAAGGCGCCGACCGGGGCGGCCCACATGATCATGGCGAGCACCCGGAAGACGAGCCGCTGGATGTGCTCGATGCCGCGCAGCACCGGCTCGCCGGCCGAGCCCATGGCCTGCAGCGCGAAGCCGGCGAGCAGCGCGATCAGCAGCGTCTGCAGCACCTCGCCCTCGGTGAAGGCGGAGACCATGGTGGTCGGGATGATGCCGAGCAGGAAGTCCGTGGTGGACTCGGAGGCGCCCTCGGCCTGCGAGGCGCCGACGTCCGCCGCGGCCTCGGTGATGTGCAGGCCGTGGCCCGGCTCCAGGATGTTGCCGACGACCAGGCCGATGGCCAGCGCCAGCGTGGACATCGCCATGAAGTAGCCGAGCGCCAGGCCGCCGACCGCGCCGACCTTGGCGGCCTTGCGGACCGAGCCGATGCCCAGCACGATCGTGCAGAAGATGACCGGGGAGATCATCATCTTGATCAGGTTGACGAAGCCGGTGCCCAGCGGCTTGAGCTCGACACCGACGTCGGGGACCGCGAGGCCCACCACGATGCCGGCGACCACCGCCGCGATGACGGCGATGTAGAGGTAGTGGGTCCGATCCCGTCTGGTCTTGCCGCCCTGCTCGGGCGCGGTGGGGGTCTGCGCAGCCACGGTTCTCGTCTCCTCGTCCTCGTGGAGTGGTGCGGCTCTCGTGCCGGGTCGCCGAACGTTGCCGAACGGAGGCTCCGCCTCGACGTCCAGGTGAATATGCACCCCCCCTGTGACCGGGGTCACGCTTACGTTCATTACGTTCATGACGGCCGCGTGATCGCGCGTGACGGGCGGGTTTCGGCCATCGTCATAATCCGGGCACACTGGCGGCATGTACCTGCCCCGTCCCTTCCGGCTGTCGCGCCCGCCGCGGCTGCCGAGGCCGCGCAGCCTGGCCGGCCAGCTCTTCGCCATGCAGGTGGTGCTGGTGGCGGCCGTGGTGGCCGGTTGCGCGGTCTTCGCCTACGTCACCGACCGCGACCAGGCCGAGGACGCGGCGCGTGACCAGGTGACGGCGGCGGCGGTGGCCGTGGCCAACTCACCGGCCGTGCGGGAGGCGGCGGTCGGCCCGAATCCGTCGGCCGTGCTCCAGCCCTATGCCGAGCGCGTGATGGACGGCGGCGGGATCACCTTCGTCACGATCATGGCCCCGGACGGGGAGCGCTGGACCCACCGCGACCCGGCCCGGATCGGCGACACGTTCCTTGGCCACACCGAGTCGGCGCTGCGCGGCGAGACCTTCACCGAGACCTACACCGGCACCCTCGGCCGCTCGGTCCGCGTCGTCACCCCCGTGCAGGACGCCGACGGGCAGGTGATCGGCCTGGTCAGCGCCGGGATCACGGTCGACGAGATCAGCGCCAGGCTGGCCGGCCAGGTCGCCGCGCTGCTCGCCATGGCCGCCGGCGCCCTGGTGCTCGGCGGCGTCGGCACCTATGTGATCAACGCCCGGCTGCGCCGGCACACGCACGGCATGAACGCCGCCGAGCTGAGCCGGATGCACGACTACCACGAGGCCAGCCTGCACGCCGTCCGCGAGGGCCTGCTGCTGCTCGACGCCCAGGGCAGGATCGCGCTGATCAACGACGCGGGCCGGGAGCTGCTCGGCCTCACCGGCGACCAGCTCGGCCGGCCGGCCGACCGCCTCGGCCTGCCGCGCCCGCTGACCGAGGCGCTGCTCTCCACCGAGCCCCGGGTCGACGAGGTCCACGTCACGGACGAACGGATCGTGGTGCTCAATACGTCGCCGGTCACCGGGGGCGAGCGGCACGGCACCGTGGTGACCCTGCGCGACCACACCGAGCTCCAGTCGCTGGCCGGCGAGCTCGACTCGGTGCGCGGCTTCGCGGAGGCGCTGCGCTCCCAGGCGCACGAGGCGGCCAACCGGCTGCACGCCGTCGTCTCGCTGATCGAGCTGGGCCGGGCCGAGGAGGCCGTGGAGTTCGCCACCGCCGAGCTGGAGCTGGCCCAGGCGCTCACCGACCAGGTGGTGGGCGCCGTCGGCGAACCGGTGCTGGCGGCGCTGCTGCTCGGCAAGGCGGCCGAGGCCAACGAGCGGGGCGTGGAGCTGCTGCTCACCCCGGAGAGCCGGATGGACGACGGGGTCCTGCCGCCCGACCTGGCGCCCCGCGACCTGGTGACCATCCTGGGCAACCTGATCGACAACGCGGTGGACGCCTGCGGCGACGGCGCGGCCCCCGGCCGGGTCGGCGTCACCGTCCGGGCGCTCGACGGCGAGCTGCTGCTGAGCGTCGCCGACACCGGAGCCGGAATCGCGCCGGAGGCCGTGGAGGACGCGTTCCGCCGCGGCTGGTCCACCAAGACCGGCAAGCAGGGCGTCGGCCGCGGCCTCGGGCTCGCCCTGGTCAGACAGGCGGTGCGGCGCAACCGGGGCACGATCGAGATCTCCCGGGCACCGGCCGGCGGAGCGCTGTGCGTCGTCCGGCTCCCGCTGCGGGCGGGGGTGGCGGTGTGACGGACGAGATCGGGGTGCTGGTCGTCGAGGACGACCCGCTGGCGGCCGAGGCGCACGGCCGCTACGTGGAGCGGGTGCCGGGGTTCGCGGTGCGGGGCACCGCCCACTCGGGAAGCGAGGCGCAGCGGCTGCTGGAGCGCACCCCGGTCGACCTGCTGCTGCTCGACCTCTACCTGCCGGACGGCCACGGGCTGCGTCTGGTCCGCTCGCTGCGGGCCGCCGGGCACGGCGCCGACGTGATCGCGGTGACCTCGGCCAGGGACCTGGCGGTGGTCCGCGAGGGCGTGTCGCTCGGCGTCGTGCAGTACGTGCTCAAACCGTTCACCTTCGCGACACTCCGTGACCGGCTCGTGCGGTACGCGGAGTTCCGGGCCGCGGCGGGGGAGGCCGGCGGCCAGGAGGAGGTCGACCGGGCGCTCGCCGCGCTGCGCGCGCCACGGCCGGCCGAGCTGCCGAAGGGGATGAGCGGTCCCACGCTCACGTCCGTGACCCGGGTGCTGCGGGAGGCCGGGGAGGCGGGCGTCACGGCCTCGGCGGCCGGGGCGGCGGTCGGCATCTCGCGGATCACCGCGCGCCGCTACCTCGAGCACCTGGTGGACAGTGGCCGGGCCGAGCGCCGCCCGCAGTACGGACAGGTGGGACGCCCGGAGCTGTGCTACCGCTGGCTCGCCGAACGGTAGCGCGAGGCGCTGGCCGGCGCGCGTGCCCAAGGGGCGCGTGTGGCTTGGGAAATGGTGGGGATTGGTGGGATTCGGTGATGGCCAGTTATCTGCCCGTTCCACTGACATGTGCGGGCCAGGGCGCCTACCGTTGGCCACGGGATGTCGCCGCCTGAACGCACCCGTGCCCGTGTTTGGACGCGGTGACGGGCGGCGCGGTTCCCGCGGCCCGTCCGCCAGACCCCCTCGCCAGGGGTCCGAGAGGAGAATCCGATGTCGCTCGACGTCTCACCGGTGCTGCTTGAGCAGGCCGAGCGAGGCGAGGTCGACGAGAAGGAGTTCGTCGACTGCGTCAGAACATCCCTGCCCTTCGCCTGGGACATGATCAGTGATCTGGTCGCCCGGCTGAAGGTCGACGGGGGCGAGTTCGCCGACAACACCACACCCCCGCCCAGCGAGCACGCCCGTGGACAGCTGCTGCGGGCGCTCGCCAGCGACGCCATCCGGGGCGCGCTCGAGCGGCACTTCGGGGTGAAGCTGGCCTTCCAGAACTGTCACCGGGTGGCGGTGTTCCCCCTCGACGCCGCCTCCGACCACGCCCATGCCAGGTTCACGTCCGTGAGGAGCCAGATACTCAACCAGTCGCCGGAGCTGCGGGACTGCTGACGGCGTCGGACGGGCCGGCCGCCTCCGCCGCCGGCCCGTCGGGTGCCGCCAGACCCGCCCTGGCCGCCGCTTCGGCCGCCCGGTGTGGCAGGAGCGGCAGCACCTCGTCCGCGAGCCGCCGGATGTTCGTCTCGGTCACGGCCGCCTCGCCCGAGCCCTCGGCGAGGAGCGCGAAGCGGCTGATGCCGGTGCGCTCGGCGGTCGCGGCGATCCGGTCCGCGCACAGCTGCGGATCGCCGACCGGGTGCAGCTCACACAGCAGTTCCGTGTACTCCAGCGGGTCCCGCATCCGGCGCGGCCCGCCGTCCAGCGTCTGGTGCGCGGACAGACCGAGGCGCAGCCAGCCGGGCAGGGCCCGGCGCAGAACCTGGACGGCCTCCGAGTGGCTGTCGGCGACCTGGAACACCCCGGCCGACACGTGTCCCGCGGTGGCGATCTCCTCCGGCGGGTGCCCGGCCGCCGCGGCCCAGGCCCGCCACATGGCGACCATCTCGGCCTTCTCCTCGTCGCCGACGTGCATCCCGAGCAGCATCGGCAGCCCACGCTCGGCGGCGGTGCGCACCGTGCCGGGTGAGGTGCAGGCGACGACCACCTCGGGTGGCTCGGCCGGTCTCGGCACCACCGGCACCTCACGGAACCGGTAGCGCTCGCCGGCCGCCGCCACGCGTGGCTCGCGCAGCCAGCGCAGCAGCAGGTCGAGGGACTCCGGGAAGCCCCGTTCGAGGGCCGCGGCGCCGCCGCCGAACACCTCCAGGTCGACCCAGGGGCCGCCGCGCCCCACGCCCAGCGTGAACCGGCCGCCCGAGGCGAGGTGCAGCAGCGCGGTCTGCTCGCCGAGCGCGACGGGGTGCGTGGTGGTCAGCACGGAGATCGCGGTGCCGACCCGGATCCTGCGGGTGCGCCCGAGCAGCATCCCGGCCAGGGTGGTGGCGGACGGGCAGACGCCGTAGGGCACGAAGTGGTGTTCGGCGAGCCAGACGGCGTCGAGGCCCACCTCGTCGGCGACCACCGCGGAGCGCATCGCCCGTGCGAGTGCCTCTCGGTGGCTCTGCCCCGGATACTGACCGGCCAGCACAAATGTCCCTATCCGCAGCGTGTTCATCACCGTCGCCCTTCTCGCCAAGCCGTGCGGTGCCTCCCTGAAACAAGGGGTGCCCCCTTGGAACAACGGGTGACACGTGCCAAGGGCACGGGCCAATGGCATTTTTTTGTGATGATCGGTTGATTATGGGTGCAGTGCGGCCCCGGGAAGGGCCTCCGGAGCTGCGTAGACTCGATACACCGGCCTGTTCACCGGCGAGCCAGCCGCCCAGACCATCCGAGGTGCCCCGTGTCCCCGCGTCGTAATCGGCCCTGTCCGCGATCCCAGCCGACCCCGCGCGTGTACGGCATGGAGAGCACGGACACCTGGCGCGGCGAGGAGTGGGTGGTGCGCCGGGTCACCGGCGCGGCGGCGGTCAAGCACTACCGCTGCCCCGGGTGCGACCAGGAGATCCCGCCCGGCGTGCCGCACGTCGTCACCTGGCCCCAGCTCGGCGCCGTCGAGGACCGCCGGCACTGGCACGCACCCTGCTGGGCGGCCCGCGACCGCAGGACCGCCCGTCAGGCGTCCCGCCGCCGCAGCACCAGGTAGCCGCCGAGCAGCGCCGCCACCACCCACAGCACCATGATCCCGAGCCCCGCCCACGGACCGTAGGGCCGGTCCCCGGTGTTCACCACCGACATGATCCACGAGCCGGCCTGGTCCGGCAGGTAGCGGCCCAGCTTCTTCGTCGCCGACACGTTGGCCAGGATGCTGGAGATCATGAAGAAGAACGGGATCAGCACCCCGAACGACAGCATCGGGCTGCGCAGCATCCACGCCACCCCCATCGCGAACAGCGCGATGAGGCCCATGTAGAGCCCGCCGCCGAACACCGCCCGCAGCACGTCGGGTTCGCCGAGGTTCGTGCGGTGCGAACCCAGCATCGCCTGGCCGAGCAGGAACGTCAGGAAGCTCGTCGCCATCCCCACCGCGAGCGCCAACACCGTCGCCACCGCGACCTTCGCGGACATCAGCAGCCCGCGCCGCGGCACCGCCGCCAGCGAGGCCCGGATCATCCCGGTGCTGTACTCGCCCGACACCACCAGCACCCCGAACGCGATCATGGCCAGCTGCCCGAGCGAGGTGCCGGCGAAGCTGGTCAGCGTCGGGTCGAACGTCACCCGGTCCCGCGGTGACATCTCGTCGAAGGTGTTCCTGACCAGCAGACAGATCAGCATGCCGAAGCCCACCGTCACCACCAGCGCCGTCGCCAGCGTCCACACCGTGGACCGCACCGAGCGGATCTTGGTCCACTCGGAGAGCAGCACCCGCCCCGTCTCACCCCGGCTCATCGTCGCCACCACGATCGTGCGCCTGGTACTCCACCGTCCCGTGCGTCAGCCGCATGAACGCCTCCTCGAGCGACGCCTGGCGCACGCTCAGCTCGTGCAGCGTCAGCCGGTGCCCGGCCGCGAGCTCGCCGACCCGCGCCGCGTCACCGCCCTCCACCTCCAGCGCGCCGTCCGGCCGCCGCGTCGGCGCCAGACCGGCCCCCGTCAGCACCTCCCGCAGCCGCTCCGCCTCCGGCGAGCGCACCAGCACGAACGTCCGCGCGTTCTCCTCGATGAACCGCGCCATCGACGTGTCGGCGAGCAGTCGCCCCCGGCCGATCACCACCAGGTGCTCGGCCGTCAGCGCCATCTCGCTCATCAGGTGGCTGGAGACGAACACCGTCCGCCCCTCCGCGGCCAGCCGCTTCATCAGGTTGCGGATCCAGTGGATGCCCTCCGGGTCGAGACCGTTGACCGGCTCGTCGAACATCAGGATCCGCGGATCGCCCAGCATCGCGCTCGCGATGCCGAGCCGCTGCCCCATGCCGAGCGAGAACCCCCTGGGCCGCTTCCGCGCCACCGCCGTGAGACCCACCAGGTCCAGCACCTCGTCGATCCGGCGCTCCGGGATCCCGTTGCTCTGCGCCAGGCACAGCAGATGGTGGCGGGCCGTGCGCCCCGGATGCACCGCGCGGGCCTCGAGCAGCGCCCCGATGTACGTCAGCGGATCCCGCAGCTCCGCGTAGCGCCGCCCGTCGATCCTGACCTCGCCGCTCGACGGGTGGTCGAGCCCCAGCATCATCCGCATGGTCGTCGACTTGCCGGCGCCGTTCGGCCCCAGGAAGCCGGTGACCACGCCGGGCCTGACGGTGAACGTCAACCCGTCCACCGCGGTCTTCGCGCCGTACCGCTTGGTCAGGCCCGACAGCTCGATCACGCTGAAACGCTAAGACGGCGCAGGGACCGCCGCCCGGTGGGGCGGCGGTC